>NZ_JBICXQ010000001.1:0-189495 GCF_043200375.1 Streptomyces sp. NPDC048434
GCCCGCCCCCCCCCCCCCCCCCCCCGGCCCCCCCCCCCCCGCGCCCCCCCCCCGGGGCCCCCCCCCCCCGGGCCCCCCCCCCCCCCCCCGCCGGGGCGCGCCCCCACGGGTGGGTATGCGGCGGGAGGGCCCCAAGGGCCGCCCCGTTACTCCGGCTTCTTGCGCCGGGTGCCGAAGACGATCTCGTCCCAACTGGGCACCGCGGCGCGGCGGCCGGGCCGTACACCGTCCGCCTCGGCCTGCCGGTCCGTCGTCCCGGTCAGCCGGTCGCGATGACCGGCCACCGCGCGCGGCATCAGCACATCGGCGTACGCGGAACCCGCGCCCGCACTGGCTGCCGGGGCGGGCGGCTCCTCGACCTCGGCCTCGGACTCCTCGTCGCTCTGCGCCGACTTCACGGTCTCCGGTACGACCATGTCGCCACGGAAGCTCGGCACCGCCTCCAGCAGGCTGGTCAGCGAATCGCGCTCGCGCTCACCGACGGCCTCCTCCGCGACCCGCGGCTCGCCGTCCTCGCCGTTGGACTGCGCCCCGCGCTCGCCGCGTTCGGGCGTCTGCCGGTCCAACGCGCGGTCCAGCGGCCGGTCGCGCGGCAGCCGTGCGATCCGCGGCACGAACGGGAAGCTCGGCTCGGGCGTGTCGTCGCTCTCGCCGATCAGCGCCCGCGCCTCGTCGTCCACGGCCTGGACGAGCCGCCGGGGCGGGTCGTACGTCCAGCTCGCCGAGTGCGGTTCGGCCGCGACGCGGTAGACCAGCAGCACCTCCCAGGTGCCGTCGTCCCGGCGCCAGGAGTCCCACTGCACGCTCTCCTTGTCGGCGCCGCGCAGCAGCAGCCGCTCCGCCACCGCCTCGCCGAGCTGCGGACCGGTGTTCTCGCCGGGCCGCCGCACCGGGGTCTTGCGGGCCCGCTCGGCCATGAAGGCGCGTTCGGCGAGCACCGGCCCCTCGAAGCGGCGCACCCGGTCGACGGGGATGCCGGCGAGCTGGGCGACCTCTTCGGCGGAGGCACCGGCTCTTATACGCGCCTGGATGTCCCGCGGACGCAGATGGCTCTCGACCTCGATCTCGATCTGGCCGAGGCGTGCACGGTCATTGCGGACGGCGGCGCGCAGCCGTTCGTCGATCGGAAGCGTGTACTCGGTGCTGTCCGCAGCTTTGAGCACCAGCCGTGTGCCGTCGTTGGAGACGGCCACGACACGCAGTTCGGGCATGGGGACCTCCCGGGTGGTGCCTGCCGACGTCACTCGCGTCGCTGCTTCCGCTAGTCGAGTGTGGCCTGCCCGGGTGCAGCCTGCCACAACATTGCCGAGTTGCCCGGCGTGTCGGGGCTTGGCCCTGAAACGCCGTTATGACACGGTTACCTGTTCGCCACGCTCAGTGACCATGCCGCTTGCTCTGTCACCGTTCACCCGTGCCGAGCGGCGGCGCCCCGGGGTGAGTGCCGCCTTCATGGCCCCCTCCCCTGGGTTCCGGGCAGCCGGACGGGAACCGGGGCCAGGGCTCGCCACAGTACTCCATTCGGACCACTGAGGTGGACCGCCGCGCCGCTGAACTTCTGGGCGCGCAACGGAGTTGGGTCGTCTTGTCGATCTCTCTACCTGGCACGCAGGTGGCAAGTTTCACAGATTCCCCAAAATCGGAACTTTTGGCTCCGCCGAATGGTCACTTCTCCATGCAAGATGGATCGAACGGGCTATCAAAGGTTGGAGATGGACGAAGAAACCGAAAGCGACACGAAGAAGAAGGAGAAGCGGATTGACCTGAGCATTGCTCAGGTGGCCGGCAGCGCGCTCGCCGCGGCGGTCGCCGCGTACCTCGCGGGCCGGCTCGGCGTCTACGGAAGCATCATCGGCGCGGGGGTGGTCAGTGTCGTGGCCACCACCGGCGGCTCGGTGTTCCAGCACCTGTTCCGGCGCACCGGCGAACAGCTCAAGGAGGCGACGGTCACCACCCGGCCGAAGCCACACCGCTCCTCCTCCACCCGCACTCGATCCACCGCACCCGGCGCCCGGCAGGCCGAGCCCACGATGGTGCTGCCGACCTTCGACAAGGAGGGCACGGAGGACAAGGTCACCTCCGTCGCCGCCAGGACGAGCGGGTACGGCACCGCCCGTACGCAGCTGGTCCCGCGGGTCGAACAGGCTCGCCGGCGCGATCCGGCGGGCGCCCACCCCGCCCCGGGGACCGATGACGCGACCCGGATGCTGCGCTCCGCCGAGCCCGATGCGACCCGCGCACTGCGTGTGGTGGACGGGACCGGTCCGGGGCGGCCCGCGGACCGTACGCAGCTGGTGCCGCGTCTCGACGAGCGGACCATGGCGCTGGGTCAGGCGGCCGCCCGCCCGCCCGGCGTCCCGGCAGCGCGGCACCCGGCCGGCTCGCCCGAGGAGCTCAGCACCGCGATGTACGGCACCCGGCTGCGCGGCTGGAAGCGGCCGACGCTCGGTGCGCTCGCGGTCTTTGCGCTCGCCATGGGGGTGGTCACCGGCACCGAACTGATCACCGGGCAGACGCCGAGCGGCGAGCAGGGCACGACGCTGAGCAATATCACCCATACCGGGGGAGGCAGTCGGCAGGAGCCCCGCACCCCGCAGTCGCCCGGCTCCGGCCACTCCCCGGGTGACGGCAGCCGGCGCGGCAGCGGTGACCGGCCGAGCCCCGACCCGGGCAACTCGGGCGACACCGGCACCGGCCGTGAGAAGGGCGGCGGTTCCCCGTCGCCGGACCCGAACCCGTCCGACGGCGGCAAGACCTCGCCGGACACCGGCACGCCCTCGTCGCCGGATCCGTCGCCGAGCGGCTCTGCCGGGGACGGCGGCACCGGCTCCGGCGACGGTTCGACCGGCACCGGAAACCAGGGGGACCACCCGGACGAACAGCAGTCCGGTGCGCCGGACCCCGGCCCCGGCGCCTCCTCCTGACCCGAGGCGGCCGTCCGGACGACGCGGACCCAACAGCTGCGGCCCGGTGCCCAACCCAGGGCGCCGGGCCGCAGCCGTCGTCGGTCAGTCCCCCAGGACCCGCCGCAGATAGGCGTTGGCGAACCGGCGTTCCGGGTCCAGCCGGTCGCGCACCGCGGTGAATTCCCCGAACCGCGGATAGGCGTCGGCAAGGTAGGCGGCGTCGCGGGTGTGCAGCTTCCCCCAGTGCGGGCGTCCGCCGTGTGCCGTCATGATCCGCTCGGCGGCCGCGAAATACGCCTCGTACGGCGTCCCGCGGTACATGTGTACGGCGAGGTACACGGTGTCCCGGCCCGAAGCGGTGGACAGCGGAATGTCGTCGGCGGGCGCGGTCCGCACCTCGACCGGGAAGCTGACCTTGAAGTCCGAGCGTTCCACCAGAGCCTTGAGCTCACCCAGTGCCGCCACCGCGGCCGCGCGGGGCAGCGCGTACTCCATCTCCACGAACCGCACCCGCCGCGGCGAGGTGAACACCTTGTACGGGATGTCGGTGTACGTACGGGCCGACAGCGCGCGGCTGGAGATCTTGGCGATGCGGGGTATGGCGGCCGGTACCGCCCGCCCGACGGTGCAGGCGAGCTGGAAGACCCCGTTGGACAGCAGCTCGTCCTCGACCCAGCCGCTCACTCTCCCGGGTGGCGCCGCCGGGCCCTGGCTGCGGTTGTTGCGCTTGGTGTTGCAGCTGCCGGTGTGCGGGAACCAGTAGAACTCGAAGTGTTCGTTCTCGGCGACCAGCTCGTCGAACCGGTCCGTCACCTCGTCGAAGGCCATCGGCTCCTCGCGCGCGGTCAGCAGGAACTCCGGCTCCACGGCGAAGGTCAGCTCGCTGATCACGCCCAGCGCGCCCAGGCCCAGCCGCGCCGCGGCGAAGACCTCCGGGTTCTCCTCGGCCGAACAGGTCAGGACCGAGCCGTCGGCGGTGACCAGTTCCAGGGCGGTGGTCTGGGCGGCGAGCGAGGCCGAGTCGCGGCCGGTGCCATGGGTGCCGGTGGCGGCCGCCCCGGAGACCGTCTGTTCCATGATGTCGCCCATGTTGGTCAGCGACAGTCCGTGCGCGGCCAGCGTCTCGTTGAGGCGCTTGAGCGGTGTACCGGCCGCCACCGTCACCGTGCCGGCCTCGCGGTCGACGGTGCGGATGCCGGTCAGCCGCTCGGGGCGGATCAGCAGCCCGTCGGTGGCGGCCGCCGGGGTGAAGGAGTGGCCGGTGCCGGCGGCCTTGACCGTCAGCCCGTCCGCGGCGGCGGCGCGGACCGCGGCCGCCAGCTCCTCCGTGCTCGCCGGGGCCACGCTCCGGGCGGGGCGGGCGGTGACATTGCCCGCCCAGTTGCGCCACGGCCCGGCTGTCGGACCGCGCCCTCCCGAGCCGCCGACGGCATTGCTGACTGCCATGGTGACGTCCCCTCCCTCCGCGCGGGCCGGCCGTGTTCGGCCGCCGTTGTGTGAGCGCATGATGTCAGTCACCGACGTGCCGTTCAGGCGGGGTGACGGGAATCACAGAGCCAGGGAACCGGCTGGAATCGCCCGGCTCCCGGACATGTCGTACCGCCGGTAACTCGCCGACGGGCGGGGCGGGTTCACACGGACCGGCGGGCCGGCGCCACACGGGGCGGGCGGGCCCCGATCGACGGGACAGGTCCTAGGCGACGCTCTCCTCGCCCTGCCGCTCCGTGGCCGGACCGGGCCGGCCGGGCAGGCCGCCCGCCACGGCCGAGCCCGCCACCGGAGGCGACTGCGGGCGGAGCCTGCGGTAGCCCGCGAAAGCCACCAGCGCGGCGAGCACGCCCGCCGCCCCCGGCACCAGATAGCCGCGGGCGGCCCCGGCGGCGTCCACCACCCAGCCGGCCGCCGACGAACCGAGCGCGACGCCCACCGCCAGACCGGTGCTGGTCCAGGTCATGCCCTCGGTCAGCTTCGACCGCGGCACATGCTCCTCGACCAGCGCCATCGTGGTCACCATCGTCGGGGCGACGGACAGCCCCGCGACGAACAGCGCGACGGCCAGCAGCGGCAGTGAACCCACCAGCTGTAGTGGCACCATGCTCACGGCCATCGTGCAGACCCCGACCACCCAGCGGCGGGACGGATGGCCCTTGAGGTGCAGCAGCCCGAAGACGGCACCGGCCGCACACGAGCCGAGGGCGTAGACCGCCAGCACCAGACTGGCCGCGGCCTTGTGCCCGGCCTCCTCGGCGAACGCCACGGTCACCACGTCGACCGCCCCGAAGATCGCGCCGGTCGACACGAACGTCACCACCAGCACCTGCAGGCCCCGCGAGCGCAGCGCCGACCCCTGGGCGTGCTGCTCACGCGGGTGCGGCACCGGCTCCGTCGCACGCTGCGCCGTCAGCCAGAACACGCCGGCGGCCAGGAAGCCGGCGGCCAGCAGGGGACCGGCCTCCGGGAACCACGCGGTGGACAGGCCGATGGACAGGATCGGTCCCACGATGAAGCACGTCTCGTCGACGATCGACTCCCACGCGTACGCGGTGTGCAGCTCGCGCGGGGAGCCCCGGTAGAGCTCGGCCCAGCGCGCCCGGATCATCGAGCCGACGCTCGGCACACACCCGGCACAGGCCGCGAAGACGAACAGCAGCCAGTCCGCCCACCGTTGCTGGGCGCTCAGCAGCAGACCGGCGACCGCGGCGATCGACAGCAGGGTGGCCGGGCGCAGCACCCGGCTCTGCCCGTGCCGGTCCACCAGCCGGGAGATCTGCGGGCCGAGGACCGCGGCGGACAGCGCGATGGTCGCGGACAGCGCGCCGGCCAGGCCGTAGCGGCCGGTCAGCTGGGAGATCATCGTGACGATCCCGATGCCCAGCATCGACAGAGGCATCCGGCCCAGCAGTCCGGCGGCGGAGAACGACTTGGTGCCGGGGCGGCCGAAGATGGCGCGGTACGGACTGGGCAACGGGGGTGCTCCGCCGGTGAGGACCGAAATGATCGGTAAGGAATGACAGGGGCCGATACAGCTTACGGGCGGTGTGCCGTCGGCCGCCTCCGAATTTTCGCAACCTCCTCCGGCCCGTCGGCCTTCCCGGCGCCGGGACCTGCCCGCCGCACCCGTGGGAAGGGTGGCAGGATCGATGGCATGCCCGAACAGTGCGATCCCCGCCCTTATGACGCCCTGCTGCTGCTGTCCTTCGGCGGTCCCGAAGGCCCCGACGACGTCGTCCCGTTCCTGGAGAACGTCACCCGCGGCCGCGGCATCCCCCGTGAGCGCCTCAAGGAGGTGGGGCAGCACTACTTCCTGTTCGGCGGCGTCAGCCCCATCAACGCCCAGAACCGGGAACTGCTGGACGCACTGCGCAAGGACTTCGCCGGGCACGGCCTGGACCTGCCCGTCTACTGGGGCAACCGCAACTGGGCGCCCTACCTGACCGACACCCTGCGCACCATGGTCCAGGACGGCCACCGCCGTATCGCCGTCCTGGCGACCAGCGCCTACGCCTCGTACTCGGGCTGCCGGCAGTACCGCGAGAACCTCGCCGACGCCCTCGCCGACCTCGGGGCCGAGGGGCTGCCGGTGCCGCAGGTCGACAAGTTGCGGCACTACTTCAACCACCCCGGCTTCGTCGGTCCGATGGTCGACGGCGTGCTGGCGTCCCTCGCCGCACTGCCCCGGGAGGTGCGGGACGGCGCCCATCTCGCGTTCACCACACACTCCATCCCCACCGCCGCGGCCGACACCTCCGGCACACCCGCCGACCACACCCGGGACGGCGCGGGCGGCGCCTATGTCGCCCAGCATCTGGACGTGGCGCGGGTGGTCGCGGACGCCGTCCGCGCGCAGACCGGTGTGGACCACCCCTGGCGGCTCGTCTACCAGTCCCGCAGCGGCGCCCCGCACATCCCCTGGCTGGAGCCGGACATCTGCGACCACCTGGAGGAGCAGCACGCCGCGGGCGTTCCGGCCGTCGTGATGGCACCCATCGGGTTCGTCTCCGACCACATGGAGGTCAAGTACGACCTCGACACCGAAGCCACCGCCAAGGCCGCCGAACTGGGACTGCCGGTCACCAGGTCGGCCACCGTGGGCGCCGACCCGAGGTTCGCCGCGGCCGTCCGCGACCTCCTCCTGGAGCGCGCGGCCACCGAACGGGGCCGCACCCCGGAGCGCTGCGCCGTGGGCGCCCTCGGTGCCGGCCACGACCTGTGCCCCATCGGCTGCTGTCCCGCGCGCGCACCGCGCCCGGCCGCCGCCGGCGCCGACTGGCGGGGCCCGGCCGCCGAAGCCCCCGCGTAAACCCCTCCGCCCTCGATCACCGCTCGTCCGAGCAAGGAGCATCGTGCCCGACCCGCTGCACCCCGACGCCCCGCAGACCGATCCGGCGCATCACGAGGCGCTGTACGACGAACTTCTCGAACTGGCGCTGGAGGCCGCCCGCCGCGCGGGGGCGCTGCTGCGTGACGGCCGGCCCGCCGACCTCGGTGTGGCCGCCACCAAGTCCAGCCCCATCGACGTCGTCACCGAGATGGACCTCGCCTCCGAGAAGCTGATCACCGGCTTCCTCGCGGAGCACCGCCCCGACGACGGTCTCCTGGGGGAGGAGGGCGCCAGCTCCGACGGCACCAGCGGCATCCGCTGGGTCATCGACCCCGTCGACGGCACCGTCAATTACCTCTACGGGCTGCCGGCCTGGTCGGTGTCCATCGCGGCGGAGAAGGACGGCGAAGTGGTCGTCGGGGTGGTCGCCGCCCCGATGCGCGGCGAGACCTGCCAGGCCGTCGTGGGCCGTGGCGCGTTCAACAACGGCGAGCGCATCCGCCACCGGCCCGCGCCGCCGCTCTCCCAGGCGCTCGTCGGCACCGGGTTCGGCTATCTCGCCGAGCGCCGGGCGGCCCAGGCGGAGGTGGTGCGCACGCTGCTGCCGCAGGTCCGCGACATCCGGCGCGGCGGCTCGGCCGCGATCGACCTGTGCGATGTGGCCTGCGGCCGGCTCGACGCCTACTACGAGCGCGGTCTGAACCCCTGGGACCTGGCGGCCGGCGCCCTGATCGCCCGCGAGGCCGGGGCGCTCACCGGTGGGCGCCCCGGCCGGCCGGTCTCCCACGAGCTGACCCTCGCCGCCTCCCCGGCCCTCTTCGAGCGGCTCCAGCCCCTCCTGGACGAGCTCGGCGCCTGGCACGACTGACCGGACCGCCGTCCGGGCACGACAGCGCCCCGGCACCATCCCCTGGATGCCGGGGCGCTGTCGTCGTACGCCGGGGAGAGGTCAGGCGTTGCTGACCGCTCCGTACCGCACGCCGTGCTCGGTCGCCAGTCGCTGCAGGTCCTCGAGTTCTGCCTGCTCGACCTCGGCGAGGAAGTCATCGCCCGCGGCGCGGGCCCGGTCCAGGTCGGCTTCGGTGTTCTCTATGCGCTGCAAAATGCCTGCGGTGAACGCGTCCATGTGCGCCCCCTCGTCGTGGGTCGGTGGGCACGGGGGTGTGCCGACGGGTGGGTCGATCGATCACTGCGTGGTCCCTGCGATGGATCAGTTCATGGCACGTAGCCGAAGAAACAGGGTGTGATCGCGGGTGTACAGCCGTCCTCCCCACCCCCCACCTCAGGGAAACCTCAACCCGCCCAGGAATCATGTCCGTCGGGCGCCGAGGCCCGGGCTCTCCACCCCTCCGCCCCCTCTTACCGCCGGTTTATGGCTCTTCGGGGCAGGATGGAAGAGCTCTGAAGACTTTGTTGTGCCTGCCCGCAAGGGCCCTGAGGAAGGACTAGCGACGTGCGTGTTCTCGTCGTCGAGGACGAGCAGCTGCTCGCCGATGCGGTGGCCACCGGACTACGCCGGGAGGCCATGGCCGTCGACGTGGTCTACGACGGCGCTGCCGCCCTGGAACGGATCGCGGTCAACGACTATGACGTCGTCGTGCTGGACCGTGACCTTCCGGTCGTCCACGGTGACGATGTCTGCCGCAAGATCGTCGAGCTGGGGATGCCCACCCGCGTCCTGATGCTCACCGCCTCCGGCGACGTCAGCGACCGCGTCGAGGGCCTGGAGATCGGCGCGGACGACTACCTTCCCAAGCCCTTCGCCTTCACCGAGCTGACCGCCCGGGTACGCGCCCTCGGGCGCCGTACGACCGTTGCGTTGCCGCCCGTCCTGGAGCGGGCCGGCATCAAGCTCGATCCCAATCGCCGCGAGGTGTTCCGCGACGGCAAGGAGGTCCAGCTCGCCCCGAAGGAGTTCGCGGTGCTGGAGGTCCTGATGCGCAGCGAGGGCACGGTCGTCTCGGCGGAGCAGCTCCTGGAGAAGGCCTGGGACGAGAACACCGACCCGTTCACCAACGTCGTGCGGGTCACGGTCATGACGCTGCGCCGCAAGCTCGGCGAGCCCGCGGTGATCGTCACCGTCCCCGGCTCGGGATACCGGATCTGACCGGCGATGCCCTCCCTGCCCTCGTTCTCCAAGGCGGCCACCCCGCCGCCGCCCGTTCCGCCCAAGCCGACCTGGGACCCCAGGCCGGTCGATGTCCGTCCGTTCCCGTGGCTGCGGCCCACGATCCGGATACGGCTGACGCTGCTGTACGGCGGCATGTTCCTGATGGCCGGGATCGTGCTGCTCACGATCATCTACATGCTGGCCGCGGACGCGCTGCACGACGGCAGCGCGCTGCCGCTGAAGATCCTCGGCGGGAAGTTCCAGTCGACCAGTGACATCTGCGACCTGCCCACCGAGACGTCCGGGCAGCTGCTCCAGCAGGCCGTCGAACAGTGCCTGCAGCACCAGCGCGCGGTGGCCCTCAACAGCCTCCTCAACCGCTCCCTGCTGGCCCTGCTGGGTCTGACCATCGTGGCCTTCGCCTTCGGCTATGCGATGGCGGGCCGGGTGCTGTCGCCGCTGGGGCGCATCACGCGTACCGCCCAGCGGGTGGCCGGCTCCGATCTGCACCGCCGGATCGAGCTGGGCGGGCCGGACGACGAGCTCAAGGAGCTCGCCGACACCTTCGACGAGATGCTGGACCGGCTGGACCGGGCCTTCGAGTCGCAGCGGCGGTTCGTCTCCAATGCTTCGCACGAGCTGCGGACGCCGCTGGCGATCAATCGCACGCTGCTGGAGGTCCAGCTCGCTGATCCGGAGGCGTCCCCCGAGCTCGCGCAGCTCGGCAAGACGCTGCTGGCGACGAACGAGCGCAGCGAGCAGCTGGTGGAGGGGCTGCTGCTGCTCGCCCGCAGCGAGAACAAGGTCGTCGACAAGAAGCCGGTCGATCTGTCCGAGGTCGCGTCCCAGGCCGTCGACCAGACCCGTGAAGAGGCGCACAGCAAGGGTGTGGAGTTCCGGGGGGTTCGCCAGCAGGTCTTCGTGCAGGGCAACGGCGTCCTCCTGGAGCGCATCGCCCTCAATCTCGTCCAGAACGCGGTGCGCTACAACGTGCCGGAGGAGGGCTGGGTGGAGGTCACCACGGAGCCGCAGCCCGGCTGTGCGGTCCTGGTGGTCGCCAATACCGGTCCGGTGGTGCCTGCCTACGAGGTGGAGAACCTCTTCGAGCCGTTCCGGCGGCTGCGTACCGAGCGCACCGGCAGCGACAAGGGGGTCGGTCTGGGCTTGTCCATCGTGCGCTCGGTCGTGCGCGCGCACGACGGCACCATCACGGCCGAGCCCCGTGAGGGCGGCGGACTCGTGATGAGGGTCGTCCTGCCGCTCTGACGCAGGCCAGAGGGCGGTTGTACGCCCGCTGGAGCCACTGTGCGCCCCCGTGAGCAGTCGTCGGACATCTGTGCGTACGATCGCCCGTCTCGCGGCCGTACGCCGCTTCGCCTGCCGGTTTGACGAGAAGGGGGGTCGGCGTGGATCCTTCGCCGAGTTCGCTTTGCGCGGAATTAAACCGGTCCGCCCACCGGTCTGCGCGTGTGTGATGCCTCACAGACGCGAAATTCCGGCCATCTACGCTCCGTGATCGAAATGCCTGTCGGAATGCCGGGGAAGTCCGGGTTTCCGGGGGGTGAGATCACGGGAAGTAGAGGTGATGGGCTGCGCGAGGTGCGACATTCGGACCGTGTACGGTCCTGATCGCCATCCAAACCGATCACCTCTTCAGGGGTGCGGTTGGGTGTCGATTGAGTAACAGACCTTGATGTGAGGCAAAATCTCCGCCTCAGGTCGGGCACAAGTCCGGCCTCTCACGCGTTACGAGCGCTGAGACACCGCAGACACCCAGAGGGGGAGAGCGAAAATGGCTACGGATTACGACACCCCACGCAAGACCGACGACGATCTCAACGAGGACAGCATTGAAGAGCTGAAGTCGCGGCGGAACGACAAGTCCGCCTCGGCCGTCGACGTCGACGAGTTCGAGCAGGCCGAGGGCCTGGAACTGCCCGGCGCGGACCTGTCCAACGAAGAGCTGGCCGTGCGCGTGCTGCCCAAGCAGCAGGACGAATTCACGTGCATGAGCTGCTTCCTGGTCCACCACCGCAGCCAGCTGGCCGCAGAGGACAAGAACGGGCAGCCGATCTGCCGCGACTGCGCGGCCTGAGACCGGTCTACGCCGTGGCAGGCGTGAACCCGTTCCGTAAGGGCGTCAAAGGCTCGGCGGCCGGCGCACGATCACGCGAGGAAACCGCGCCCGTGCCCGCCGACCCGACCGCCCTCCCCGCGGAGCGGACGACCGGTGCATTGCAGTGGGGGCACCTCCCGCTCGAGCGAAGCCGAGAGCGGGGGAGAGGCCGCACGGCCTCGCTCGCGGCCATGGTCGGCCGTGGTGCCGGACGAACCGGCGGCAGGATGCGGGCAGGGCTTGCCGCGATCGCCGACCGGATCATCGACACCGCCCCGCGGATCCCGGTCCGCGACCTCGCCACCCTGCGCGCCCAGTTCCCCGGACTGACCCCCGAGGACCTGGCCGACAAGCTCGTCGCGGGCGCGTGCAGGGGCACCGCCACCGTCGGAGCGGGCGTCGGCGCGGCAGCGATGCTGCCCGTACCGCCCGCCATGCCGGCCGAGCTGGCCGCCGAGGTCACCGGTGTCGCCTCGGTCGAGATCAAAC
The DNA here is from genome assembly GCF_043200375.1 of Streptomyces sp. NPDC048434. Lineage (NCBI taxonomy): Bacteria > Bacillati > Actinomycetota > Actinomycetes > Kitasatosporales > Streptomycetaceae > Streptomyces > Streptomyces sp. NPDC048434. Next base: position 11,940 of record NZ_JBICXQ010000001.1, read on the forward strand.
TGATCGCAGAACTGCACGAGGTCTACGGGCTCCGGCCCGCGGGGAATTTCCGGCAGCGGGCGATGGCCTATCTGACGTCCTGGACGGAGGAGCGGGGCGTCGACATCGCCAAGCCGACCTCGCTGAACATCGCCCTCGGCGGGCAGATGAAGCGCGAACTGCGTCAGCAGATCATGAAGCGCATGCTGCGCAACCTTCCCAACCTCACGCCGTTCATGGTCGGCGCCGCCGTCGGCGCGTTCATGAACCGCAGGGACACCAGAAAAGTTGCGGAAAAAATCCGTAAGGACCTGCGCACCAAGCAGGTCCCCTGGGACGCCCTTCCCGACTCCGCGCCGACCGCCCTGATGGGCGTCGAACGGGCCGGAGAGACCCCGCCGCCACCGGGCGACTGATCCACGAACCCGCGGCCGCCGGTCAGGCGCGTCCGGCCGCCAGCGCCGCCACCAGGCGCTCCGGCGCCCGCGTCGAGAGATAGGCGTACGGCGTCGGGTCCTGCGGATCGGTGATCTCCACCCGCACCGCGGTGCGGATATAGCCGCGCAGCAGCATGAACGCGCGGGCGTCGGCCTTGTGCGTACGCCACGCCATCGCCTCGTCCGCGTCCAGCGCCCATGCCTCGCCCAGTGCCGTCACCGGGATCTTCGCGTCGCCGGCGATCAGGGCACCGCCCACCACCCGGATCCGCACCGAGCCGTACGAGCTCACCGCCACCGCGGACAGCGCCGCTCCGCCGATCAGTCCGCCGAGCAACCAAAGTGTCCCCAGGGGGAGCAGCATCAGGGCGCAGGCGACGCCGATCAGCGCGGCGATCACCCACCAGGACCGGGGCGCGGTGAGGCGTTCTTCGTACGGCTGCATGGCTCCAGCTTGGCACGGCGGCGCGGGCCCCTTATGCGCGCGGGTAGGGTCTCCCCTCGTGAGTGGAACTGACGAACCCAGGGCGCGGCTGACGCCACCGGCGGACGCTGTCGCTCCGGTCCGGCATGCCGAGGCGCCGGCACCCGGAGAACTTCTCGGCGCGCACTACGACCGGTGCTTCGGCTGTGGCACCGGCCAGCCGCACGGCCTGCATCTGGAGGCGCGGGCCGGCGACGGGGTGAGCGTGTCCGCCGAGTTCACCGTCAAGGAGGCCCACCAGGGTGCGCCGGGTCTGGCGCACGGCGGGGTGCTGGCCACCGCGCTGGACGAGACGCTCGGCTCGCTGAACTGGCTGCTGCGGGTGATCGCGGTGACCGGCCGGCTGGAGACCGACTTCGTACGGCCGGTGCCGCTGGGCACGGTGCTGCACCTGGACGCGCGGGTCACCGCGGTGCACGGGCGGAAGATCTACTCGACGGCCGTGGGGCGCATAGGCGGCCCGGACGGTCCCGTCGCGGTGCGCGCCGAGGCCGTCTTCATCGAGGTGAAGGTCGACCACTTCATCGACAACGGAAGGACCGAGGAGATCCAGGCGGCGATGTCCGACCCGGACCAGGTCAGGCGAGCGCGTGCCTTCGAGGTGAACCCGTGAGTCAGGTACGGAATCCGGTGGATGTGCTGCTGCGGCGGCTGGATCCGGACGTGCCCGTTCCGTCGTACGGGCATCCCGGCGACGCGGGTGTGGATCTGGTGACCACCGAGGCCGCCGAGCTGGCGCCGGGGGAGCGCACCGTGCTGCCCACCGGGGTGTCGATCGCGCTGCCTGACGGGTATGCGGCATTTGTGCATCCGCGGTCCGGGCTGGCCGCGCGCTGCGGCCTGGCGCTGGTCAATGCCCCCGGGACGGTGGATGCCGGGTACCGTGGAGAGATCAAGGTGATCGTGGTCAATCTGGACCCGCGCGAGAGCGTGCGGTTCGAGAGGTTCGACCGGATCGCCCAACTGGTCGTCCAGCAGGTCGAGAAGGTGCGCTTCCACGAGGTGGCGGAACTTCCCGGCTCGGCGCGGGCCGAGGGGGGATTCGGTTCCACCGGCGGTCATGCGGCGGTGGGCGGCTCCACGGGCGGGAATGAATACGCATCGGTCGGTGCCGACCGGGAAGGACAGTGACGTGTTCGGACGTCGCAAGAAGAACGAGGCTCCTGAAGAGTCGGTCGAGGACACCACGCTCGACGAGCACACGGTGAGCGACGCCGACGAGGACGAGGCGCCGCAGCAGCGGCTCAATCTTCCGCCCGCGCCGCGCCCCGACGGTCCCTGGGACGGGTCTGAGGTCTCCGAGCCCGGCGAGGGCCGGGTGGACCTCGGCGGGCTGTTCGTGCCGGGTGTCGAGGGCATGGAGCTCCGGGTGGAGGTCGCCGGTGACGCCATCGTCGCCGCGACCGTGGTGCTGCAGGACAGCGCCGTACAGCTGCAGGCCTTCGCGGCCCCCAAGAACGAGGGCATCTGGGGCGAGGTCCGTGAGGAGATCGCCACCGGCATCACCCAGCAGGGCGGGGTCATCGACGAGGTCGAGGGCCCGCTGGGCTGGGAGCTGCGCGCCCAGGTACCCGTACAGCTGCCGGACGGCACGAACGGTGTGCAGGTCGTGCGCTTCATCGGCGTCGACGGCCCCCGGTGGTTCCTGCGCGGTGTGATCTCCGGCCAGGGCGCGGTGCAGCCGCAGGCCGCGGGCGTGCTGGAACACATCTTCCGGGACACCGTCATCATCCGCGGCGAGGGCCCGATGGCCCCCCGCGATCCGATCGTGCTGAAGCTGCCGGACGATGCCCAGATGGTGCCGGACGGTGTGCAGCAGGACTCGGTCGAGCAGTCGCGCTTCGGCGGTGGTGTCGAGCGCCTGGAGCGTGGACCGGAGATCACCGAGATCCGCTGACACATCCGGCGGCCGGGCGGCGTGATGGCGCCCGGGTGACGGCTGGATCGTGACGGTCGCAAGGGCCCGTACTCCCCTCTGGGGGGTGCGGGCCCGCTCCGTTTGTGCAGGTCAGGTCGCGATGCGTAGGAAAGTCGTCAAGGGAACGCCAATGGCCGTAAGGGAGCCGTCAACGGCGGTCACAGACGGCCGGAACGGCGCTTTGCTCTAGGGGTCCTGTCCTCCCCATTCCACTAGGAGCACACGATGGCCGATGTGGCCTTCGTCGTCGTCACGATCGCGGTCTTCGCGTTGGTGGCTCTCGTCGCCAAGGGGGTGACGAAGCTGTGACCGCGGAAAACATCGTCGGTCTGATCGTGGCCGTCGCCCTGCTCGGCTACCTGGTCCTCGCCCTCGTTTTCCCGGAGAGGTTCTGAGGTGTCGACTGCTGCTGCTGCCGCAGCGGGCCACATGAGCCCCGTTCTCGCAGGCGTGCTCCAGCTGACAGCGCTCACCGCGGCGCTGGCCCTGGCGTACCGCCCCCTCGGCGACTACATGGCCGCCGTCTACAGCTCCCCCAAGCACCTCCGCATCGAGAAGGTCATCTACCGCTGCATCGGCGCGCATGCGGACGCCGAGATGCGCTGGCCGGCCTATCTGCGCGGCGTCCTGGCATTCTCCGCGGTGGGGGTGCTCTTCCTCTACCTGCTGCAGCGCGTCCAGGGCGGTATGCCGCTGTCCCTCGGCTTCGCGTCGATCAGCCCGGACCAGGCGTTCAACACCGCGGCGTCCTTCGTCGCCAACACCAACTGGCAGTCCTACAGCGGCGAACAGGCCATGGGCCACGTCGTGCAGACCGCCGGTCTCGCGGTGCAGAACTTCGTCTCCGCCGCCACCGGCATGGCCGTCGCCATCGCTCTCGTCCGCGGCTTCGCCAGGTCGCGCACCGGCGATCTCGGCAACTTCTGGGCCGACCTGGTCCGCGGCACCGTGCGGGTGCTGGTGCCGATCGCCGTCATCGGCGCCCTCGTCCTGGTTCTCTGTGGTGCCATTCAGAACTTCTCCGGCATCCACGAGGTCGGCCAGTTCATGGGTGGCTCCCAGCAGACCAACGGTGGCGCGGTCGCCTCCCAGGAGGCCATCAAGGAACTGGGCACCAACGGGGGCGGCTACTTCAACGCCAACTCCGCCCACCCCTTCGAGAACCCCGACGCCTTCACCAATCTCTTCCAGGTCTTTCTGATCCTCGTCATTCCCTTCGCGCTCACCCGCACCTTCGGCAAGCTCGTCGGGAACGTGAAGCAGGGGTACGCCGTCCTCGCCACGATGGGCGTCATCTGGCTGGGCTTCACGGCGCTGATGATGTGGACCGAGTTCGCCCACGGTGGCCCGGCCCTGCAGGCCGCGGGCGCCGCCATGGAAGGCAAGGAGACCCGCTTCGGCGTCGGCGGCTCCTCGATCTTCTCGGTGGCCACCACCCTCACCTCCACCGGCGCGGTGGACTCCTTCCACTCGTCCTTCACGGCCTTCGGCGGGGGCGTCCAGCTGCTCGGCATGATGCTGGGCGAGATCGCACCCGGCGGCGTCGGATCCGGTCTCTACGGCATGCTGGTCATGGCGATCATTGCGGTGTTCATCGCCGGGCTGATGGTGGGCCGTACGCCCGAATACCTCGGCAAGAAGATCGGCACCCGCGAGATCAAGCTCGCCGCCTGCTACATCCTCATCACCCCGACGCTGGTGCTCGGCTTCACCGCCGTCTCGATGGTGCTGCCGCACGCGCTGGGCTCGATGCTCAACACCAAGGCGCTGGGCGCCGGTTCGCACGGCTTCTCCGAGGTGCTGTACGCCTTCACCTCCGGCGCCAACAACAACGGGTCCGCGTTCGCCGGCCTCAATGCCAACACCCCCTGGTACAACACCACGATCGGTCTGGCGATGCTGCTCGGCCGCTTCCTGCCGATGGTGTTCGTGCTCGCTCTGGCCGGCTCGCTCGCCGAGCAGAAGCCGGTCCCGGAGACCGCGGGCACCCTCCGTACCGAAAAGCCGCTGTTCGCCGGGCTGCTCGTCGGCACGATCCTGATCATCACCGGTCTGACCTACTTCCCGGCGCTGGCCCTCGGGCCGCTGGCGGAGGGCCTGTCATGACCGCCCCCGTGAAACCGGAGGAGCCCGGCTCCATGTCCACCGCCACTTCGACCCGTGCTCCGCACCAGGACGTCCCCAGTGGGCACAAGCCCGGCGACGGCCGTGTGGGCGGCGGTCTCTTCGACCCCAAGCAGCTGATCACGTCCCTGCCGGACGCGATACGCAAACTCGACCCGCGGGTGATGGTCAAGTCGCCCGTCATGTTCGTGGTCGAGGTCGGCTCCGTGCTGACCACGATCTTTGCCTGTACGACTCCCACCGACTGGTTCGGCTGGGCGATCGCCGCCTGGCTGTGGCTGACCGTCCTCTTCGCCAACCTCGCCGAGGCGGTCGCCGAGGGCCGTGGCAAGGCGCAGGCCGACACCCTGCGCAAGGCCAAGACCGACACCGTGGCGCGCCGTCTGAACGGAAGCAGCGAGGAGCAGGTAGCCGGCACCGAGCTGCGCATCGGCGACCTCGTCGTGTGCGAGGCCGGCGACATCATTCCCGGTGACGGCGATGTCGTCGAAGGAGTGGCATCCGTCGACGAGTCCGCCATCACGGGTGAGTCGGCCCCGGTCATCCGCGAGTCCGGCGGTGACCGCTCCGCTGTGACAGGCGGTACGAAGGTGCTCTCCGACCGCATCGTCATCAAGATCACAACGAAGCCCGGCGAGACCTTCATCGACCGGATGATCAACCTCGTCGAGGGCGCCGCACGGCAGAAGACCCCCAACGAGATCGCACTCAACATCCTGCTCGCGTCGCTCACCATCGTCTTCCTGCTGGCGGTCGTCACCCTCCAGCCCTTCGCGATCTACGCCGGCGCCGAACAGACCATGATCGTGCTGCTCGCACTGCTGGTCTGTCTCATCCCGACGACCATCGGTGCACTGCTCTCGGCCATCGGCATCGCCGGTATGGACCGTCTCGTGCAGCGCAACGTCCTGGCCATGTCCGGCCGCGCCGTCGAAGCCGCAGGCGATGTATCGACATTGCTGCTCGACAAGACCGGCACCATCACCCTCGGCAACCGCCAGGCCGCAGAGTTCGTCCCCGTACACGGCACCACCGAGGCCGAGGTCGCGGACGCCGCCCAGTTGTCCTCGCTGGCCGACGAGACGCCCGAGGGCCGCTCCATCGTCGTCCTCGCCAAGGAGAAGTACGGACTGCGCGAGCGGCACCAGGGCGAACTGACCGGGGCCGACTGGGTCCCGTTCACCGCCCAGACCCGGATGTCCGGTGTGGACGTCGACGGCCGCAAGATCCGTAAGGGTGCGTCAGGTGCGGTCATCACCTGGGTCAAGGAGCGCGGCGGCGAGGTCGCGGAGGACGCTGACACGCTCAGCAACGCGATCTCGCAGGCCGGTGGCACCCCGCTGCTGGTCGCCCTGGAGGACGAGCGTGGCCCCCGCGTCCTGGGAGTCATCCACCTCAAGGACGTCGTCAAGGACGGGATGCGCGAACGGTTCGTCGAACTGCGCAAGATGGGCATCAAGACCGTCATGATCACGGGTGACAACCCGTTGACGGCCAAGGCCATCGCTGATGAGGCGGGTGTGGACGACTTCCTCGCGGAGGCCACGCCCGAGGACAAGATGGCGCTCATCAAGCGGGAGCAGGCCGGCGGCAAGCTGGTCGCCATGACCGGCGACGGCACCAATGACGCGCCCGCGCTGGCCCAGGCGGACGTCGGCGTGGCCATGAACACCGGTACCTCGGCCGCCAAGGAGGCCGGGAACATGGTGGACCTGGACTCCAACCCGACCAAGCTCATCGAGATCGTCGAGATCGGCAAGCAGCTTCTGATCACCCGGGGCGCACTGACGACCTTCTCGATCGCCAATGACGTTGCGAAGTACTTCGCGATCATCCCGGCGATGTTCGCGGTGGCCTACCCCGGCCTGGACACCCTCAACATCATGCGGCTGTCCAGCCCCAGCTCCGCGATTCTTTCGGCGATCATCTTCAACGCGCTGATCATCGTCGCGCTGGTGCCACTCGCCCTCAAGGGCGTGCAGTACCGGCCGGTCAGCGCCGACCGGATGCTGCGCCGCAACCTCGCCGTCTACGGACTGGGCGGTCTGATCGCACCGTTCATCGGCATCAAGCTCATCGACCTGCTCATCACTCTCCTCCCCGGAATCGGGTGACCGCCGTGAACAACTCCGTACGCAACACCGCCCGGTTGATCGGTGCGTGCCTGCGTGCCCTGCTCGTACTGACGGTGGTCTGCGGGGTCATCTACCCGCTGGTGGTCACCGGAGTGGCACAGGCGGCGTTCGCCGGCCAGGCCAACGGGTCCCAGGTGAGCTCCCACGGCAAGGTCGTCGGCTCGTCGCTGATCGGCCAGCGCTACGACAAGGGCAAGGACAAGAACGGCAATCCGGTCCCGGACCTGAAGTTCTTCCAGCCGCGCCCCTCGGCGGGGTTGGGCAGCAACAAGGCCAACGGCGTCAACACGCGGTACGACCTTCAGGTCTCCGGCGCGTCCAACCAGGGCGCGACCAATACGGACCTCATCAAGGCGGTGAAGGAGCGCAAGCAGTGGGTCGCCACGACGTACGGCGTCCCCGAGGCGAAGGTCCCGGCGGATGCCGTCACCTCCTCCGGCTCCGGACTCGACCCGGACATCTCGCCCGCGTACGCCCAACTGCAGGCGGACCGGATCGCCAAGGAGAACCACCTGCCCGTTGGCACGGTGCATGAGCTGGTCGAGCGCCACACCGACGCCCGCATCCTCGGTTTCATGGGTGAACCACGGGTGAACGTACTGGAGTTGAACATCGCGCTGAAGGATCTGGTGAAGGGTCACACCAAGAGCTGAGCGCACCGGGAGTACGGGAGGCGGCCCCCGGAGGATTTCTCTCCTCCGGGGGCCGTTTCTCCTGCGTTCCTCTCCTTCGGGACCTGAACCACCCGTCGGGGCAAGGCGGTTGATTTCCCACCGCCCTCACGCCAGGTCTTGACGGCACGGTGGCTTGCCCTTACGTTCGCCAGCCATCGCAGGTGTTCATGTCAGCGCCTGTTGTTCATGTACGAGAACAGCTCCCGTCTCATCGAGCATCTCGACAGGAAGGCACCCACCCCCCATGCGCAGAAAGCTCACCCTCGTCGTCGGCGCGCTGCTCGGCGCCCTGACGGCAGGCCTGCTCGCCGGCGCCCCGTCCACCGCGGCGCCGGCCGCCTTCACCCACCCCGGCGTCCTCGTCGGCACCGCTCAGCTCGACTTCACCCGCGGCAAGGTCAACTCCGGGGCCCAGCCCTGGAAGAACGCCTTCGACACCATGAGGGCGAGCAGCTACGCCTCGCTCTCGCGCACACCCAAGCCCCGCGCCATCGTCGAATGCGGCTCGTACTCCGACCCCAACTACGGCTGCACCGATGAACGCGAGGACGCCCTCGCCGCCTACACCCTGTCGCTGGCCTGGTACATCACCCGCGACAGCAAGTACGCGGACAAGGCGATCCAGATCATGGACGCCTGGTCCGGCACCCTCAAGGACCACACCAACAGCAACGCCCCCCTGCAGACCGGCTGGGCCGGCTCCTCCTGGCCACGCGCCGCCGAAATCATCCGCTACACGTACAACGGCTGGCCCAAGGACCGCGTCGACCGCTTCGCCGGCATGCTGCGCACCGTCTACCTCCCCAAGGTGATCAACGGCTCCCGGAGCAACGGCAACTGGGAACTGAGCATGATGGAGGCGGCCGTCGGTATCTCCGTCTTCCTTGAGGACAAGGCCTCGTACGACAAGGCCATCGCCACGTTCCGCGCCCGGGTGCCCGCGTACATCTATCTGAAGTCCGACGGCGATCTGCCCAAGACCACGCCCGGCAGCGGGCTGGACACTCGCGACAAGATCGTCAAGTACTGGCAGGGCCAGTCCACGTTCGTCGACGGCCTCACCCAGGAAACCTGCCGCGACTTCACCCACACCGGCTACGGCCTGTCGGCCATCTCGCACATCGCCGAAACCAGCCGCCTCCAGGGCCAGGACCTTTACCCCGAGGTCGCCGACCGGCTGCGTCATGCACTCGGCTTCCAGGCCACCTACGAACTGGGCACCGCCCCGCCGTCATGGCTGTGCGGCGGCAGCGTCAAGCGCGGCCTGGGTCCGGTCGCCGAGGTCGGCTACAACGCGCTGCACAACCGGATGCACTACGACATGACCAACACCCAGAAGCTGACGGAGCGGCAGCGGCCGGCCGGTTCCAACAATCTCTTTGTCGGCTGGGAGACTTTGACCCACGCGGAGAACCCGAGCTGATGCGGAGCTGATCCGGACCGGCTTCGGCGCGGACGTGGCGTGCGGGGGCGGGGGAGGCGGGCCGCGAGGGCCCTCGCCCCGCCGCCCCCGCGCGTCACCACACGTCGCCGTCGCGCCAGTCGCAGGTGAGGTCGGTGTCGAGGGTGAGGGGGGCGGCCGCGGTCGGGAGGACGTAGATGCAGCCGTCCTCGTCCGCGGTGCGCTGGATGCCGTCCGGGGTGAGGGCCCAGGACCGGCCGCGCCACAGCTGCCAGCCGCGGGCGGCGTAGAAGGAAGCGGCCTCGTCGGCGGCGCCGAGCGCGCCGAGGTCGTAGCCGCCGCGTACGACCCGCTCCAGGGCGCCCATCATGGCCGCGCCGTGTCCGCGCCCGCGCCGGTCCGCGCGGACGCCGACGCCCTCCACGTAACCGCAGCGCAGTGCCCGGCCGCCGTGCAGCAGACGCCGCTGGACCACGGACGCATGCCCGATCAGTTCGCCGTCTTCGTGGACCAGGGCGTGCAGACCGCCGAGTGAGTGCTCCCAGTCCTCCGCGGTCATGTCGTCGAAGACGTCGTAGAGGAGGGTGCGGGCCGCCTTGAGGGTGGCGGTGTCGAGATCGGCGGTGTGGGCGAGACGGACGTCGGTCGTGCGGGGCGCCGTCGGATGTGCCTCGGTCATGTGGGTCATGGTCGCAGTCGGCCTGTGGCCCGGCGATGGCATTTTTCCGGCCATGGTTCATCTCCCTCCCGCCGCGCGCCCTGTCAGTGATGTGTCAGGTAACGGGGGTTGCGCTGGTGCCCCGCGAGCCCGGTCGGTGTCATGGAGGTGGCCGGTCGATCGGTGCCGCCGGGCCGTTGCCGCACGGCGGTGCGTGGGGTCCGCCGTCCGGTCCGGCCGGGTCGGCTGTCACGGCGGGCGTCGCGTACCTCTTCGCGCGGCGCCCGGCCGCCGTTACCCGTACGGGTGGGTGGCCCGGGCTGAACGTCGGCTCCCCGGGGCCGGCCGCGCCTTCGACCGTTCCGCCCCCGGCCGGCCCGGCCCCCGGCCGACGCCGCCACCCGATGGCCCCCAGCCCGCCACCCGACGCGCCACCCCACCCCGCTCCACCCGCTGCTCACCCCCACCCGCAGCCGACACACCACCCCCCGACCCGCCCGCCACCCGAAGGCCCACCCACCCCCATGAATCCCCGCCACCCGCCCCTCCCGCCTCCCGTATCAGAGTCGCGTCAAGACCGGACGCCAAGGCGCCGCCTGTGCCTTTTGTCCACTTGTCCGGTCGGTAGGCTCGCAGCAGGTTCAGCCCGGTGGGGGCGGCTTTCACGTAAGACAATGGGGCCATGGCACGCGGCAAGCTACGGATATATCTCGGCGCGGCACCGGGCGTCGGTAAGACGTACGCGATGCTGTCCGAGGCGCACCGGCGCGTGGAGCGGGGCACGGACCTCGTCGTGGCGTTCGTCGAGCATCACGGCAGGCCGCGTACGGAGGTCATGCTGCACGGGCTGGAGCAGATCCAGCGCCAGGAGCTGGAGTACCGCGGCACGGTTTTCACCGAAATGGACGTGGACGCGGTCCTGGAACGCGATCCGGCCGTGGCGCTGGTCGACGAGCTGGCGCACACCAACGTCCCCGGCTCGCGCAACGGCAAGCGCTGGCAGGACATCGAGGAGCTGCTGGAAGCCGGGATCGATGTGATCTCGACGGTCAACATCCAGCACCTGGAGTCACTCGGGGACGTCGTCGAGTCCATAACGGGTGTGCGGCAGCGCGAGACCGTGCCGGACGAGATCGTCCGCAGGGCCGACCAGATCGAGCTTGTCGACATGTCGCCCCAGGCGATCCGCCGGCGTATGGCGCACGGCAACATCTACCAGCCCGACAAAGTGGACGCCGCCTTGTCCAACTACTTCCGGCCTGGCAACCTCACGGCGCTGCGCGAGCTGGCCCTGCTGTGGGTCGCCGACCGGGTGGACGAGTATCTGCAGGAGTACCGGGCGGAGCATTCGATCCGCTCCACCTGGCAGGCGCGTGAGCGCATCGTCGTCGGACTGACCGGCGGGCCGGAGGGCCGTACGCTGATCCGCCGCGCGGCGCGGATGGCGGCGAAGGGGTCGGGCAGCGAGGTGCTCGCCGTCTACATCGCCCGCAGCGACGGGCTCACCTCGGCCTCGCCCAAGGAACTCGCCGTCCAGCGGACCCTGGTGGAGGACCTGGGCGGCACGTTTCATCACGTCATCGGGGACGACATACCCAGCGCGCTGCTGGAGTTCGCGCGCGGGGTCAACGCCACCCAGATCGTGCTGGGCTCCAGTCGCCGCAAGGCCTGGCAGTACATCTTCGGGCCGGGTGTGGGGGCGACCGTCGCTCGCGAATCCGGGCCCGATCTCGATGTGCACATCGTCACCCACGAAGCGGTCGCCAAGGGCCGGGGGCTGCCGGTGGCGCGCGGTGCGCGGCTGGGGCGGGCCCGGATCATCGCCGGCTGGCTCGTCGGCGTCGTCGGACCGGCCCTGCTCTCGCTGCTGCTGAGCGGCATGGTGAACGGCCCCGGGCTGGCCAACAACGTCCTCCTCTTCCTCTTCCTGACGGTCGTCGCCGCGCTGCTCGGCGGGCAGCTGCCGGCCCTGGCGTCCGCCGCGGTCGGCTCGCTGCTGCTGAACTTCTACTTCACGCCGCCCACCCACACCCTCACGGTCAACGACCCCAAGAACATCGTCGCCATCGTGATCTTCTTCGCGGTGGCCGTCTCGGTCGCCTCCGTGGTGGACCTCGCCGCCCGCCGCACCCATCAGGCCGCCAGGCTGCGCGCCGAGTCGGAGATCCTGTCGTTCCTGGCGGGCAGTGTGCTGCGTGGCGAGACGACCCTGGACGCCCTGCTGGAGCGGGTGCGGGAGACCTTCGGCATGGAGACGGTGGCACTGCTGGAGCGCGCCGGCGACGTCGACCCGTGGACCTGCGCGGGCCGGGCGGGCGGTGACCACGGCACGCCGCTGATGCGCCCCGAGGACGCCGATGTCGACATGCCGGTGGGCGACCACATGGCGCTGGCGCTGACCGGCCGCGTGCTGCCCGCGGAGGACCGCAGGGTGCTGGCCGCGTTCGCCGCCCAGGCCGCCGTCGTGCTGGACCGCCAGCGGCTGGTGGGCGAGGCGGAGCGGGCCAGGGAGCTGGCCGAGGGCAACCGCATCAGAACGGCGCTGCTGGCCGCGGTCAGCCACGATCTGCGGACCCCGCTGGCGAGTATCAAGGCCTCCGTCACCTCCCTGCGCTCCGACGACGTCGCGTGGTCCGAGGAGGACGAGGCGGAGCTGCTGGCCGGCATCGAGGCGGGTGCCGACCGGCTGGATCACCTGGTCGGCAACCTCCTGGACATGTCCCGGCTGCAGACCGGCACGGTCACCCCGCTGATCCGCGAGATCGACCTCGACGAGGTGGTGCCGATGGCGCTCGGCGGCGTACCGGAGGGCAGCGTCACCCTGGACATCCCGGAGGAGCTGCCGATCGTCGCCGTGGACCCGGGGCTGCTGGAGCGCTCGGTGGCCAATCTCGTCGAGAACGCCGTGAAGTACAGCCCGGACGGTGCGGTGGTGCTGGTCTCGGCCAGCGCGCTCGGCGACCGGGTGGAGCTGCGGATCGCCGACCGCGGGCCGGGGGTGCCGGACAGCGCCAAGGACCGGATCTTCGAACCCTTCCAGCGCTACGGTGACGCTCCGCGCGGTGCCGGCGTGGGCCTCGGGCTGGCCGTGGCGCGCGGTTTCGCGGAGGCGATGGGCGGCACGCTCGCCGCCGAGGACACCCCCGGAGGCGGGATGACGATGGTCCTCACGCTCCGTGCCGTGCCCGGCCGGCCGCCGGTCAGGCCCGACCTTCCGGCCCAGGCCACGACATGAGCCGGGCCGCACGGACCACTCTCACCACACGCCCGGCGGGCCCGCCCCGCCGGCCGACGACACCACGAGGAGAACGCCAGTGAACCGGGTGCTTGTGGTCGATGACGAGCCGCAGATCGTCCGCGCCCTCGTGATCAACCTGAAGGCGCGCAAATACGAGGTCGACGCCGCCCCCGACGGGGCCACCGCGCTCAGACTCGCGGCCGCCCGCCACCCCGACGTCATCGTCCTCGACCTCGGTCTGCCCGATATGGACGGTGTCGAGGTGATCAAGGGGCTGCGGGGCTGGACGCGGGTGCCGATCCTGGTGCTCTCCGCCCGGCAGACCTCCGACGAGAAGGTGGAGGCGCTGGACGCCGGCGCGGACGACTACGTCACCAAGCCGTTCGGCATGGACGAGTTGCTGGCCCGGCTGCGGGCCGCGGTGCGCAGGGCCGAGCCGACCGGACCGGCCGAAGACGAGGTGATCGTGGAGACGGAAGGTTTCTCCGTCGACCTCGCCGCGAAGAAGGTCAACCGCGGTGGCCGGGACATCCGGCTGACCCCCACGGAGTGGCACCTGCTGGAGGTCCTGGTCCGCAACGCGGGCCGGCTGGTCAGCCAGAAGCAGCTGCTCCAGGAGGTCTGGGGCCCCTCGTACGGCACCGAGACCAACTATCTGCGGGTGTACATGGCCCAGCTCCGCCGCAAGCTGGAGAGCGATCCCTCGCACCCGAAGCACTTCATCACGGAGCCGGGGATGGGGTACCGCTTCGAGCAGTGAGGGCAGCGGGCCGCGACCGGGATCCGGCCGCCGTGGCGGGGCGCGGCTTTGTGAGGCGGGTACGAACTCCGTGAGCGGGCCGTGATCTCGCGACCTGGCCACCGGTACGCTGGGTTTATGAGTGCTGGGACCCGTTCCGAGAAGCCGGCCGGTCGCTTCCGCCGGCTGCTCGACAGGCTGTCCTCCTCCGAGGAGGAGCTGCAGTCCGCCGAGCTGCAACAGGATGCGCAGGACGCGGGGTGCACCCGTATCTGCGACTGTGACGACCGGCAGATAGTGAAGGTCACCGGCACCCTGCGGCATGTCACGCTGCGGCCGCGCGCCGGTGTGCCCGCGCTGGAGGCGGAGCTGTTCGACGGCTCCGCGGCGCTCGACGTGGTGTGGCTCGGACGCCGCTCCATCGTCGGGATCGAGCCGGGCCGTAAGCTCATCGCCTCGGGCCGGGTCTCCCTGAGCCACGGACGCCGGGTGCTCTTCAATCCGAAGTACGAACTCCGACCGCTCGGACAGGAGTAGCCGGTGACGTCTCACGACCGACCGACCACTGACGCGGATGCCGACCCCGATGCCTCCGCAGGCCCACCGACCGACTCGCCCGACCCGGGCGCCCAAGGAGCCGCCGACAGCAGGAAGGTGACCGAGGCGGCGCTGTTCGAGGCGTTCGGCGGCGTACGCGGCATGGTGGAGACCGTGGTCCCCGGCCTGCTGTTCGTCACGATCTTCACGATCAACAAGGACCTGCACATCTCGGCGATCGCCGCGCTGGCCGTCTCGCTGGTGCTGGCGGCGGTCCGCCTGATCCGCAGGGACACCGTCAAGCACGCCTTCAGCGGCGTCTTCGGGGTGGCCTTCGGCGTGGTCTTCGCGATGATGACGGGCAACGCCAAGGACTTCTACCTGCCGGGGATGCTCTACACCCTCGGACTGGCCCTCGCGTACATGATCACCACGCTCGCTGGTGTCCCGCTGATCGGGCTGATCCTGGGGCCGGTGTTCAAGGAGAACCTCTCCTGGCGCACCCGCAACCCGGGCCGGAAGAAGGCGTACGCCAAGGCCAGCTGGGCCTGGGGGCTGATCCTCTTCGCCAAGTGCGCGATCCTCTTCCCGCTGTACTGGTGGGCGGACACCACCCAGCTCGGCTGGGTGCTGATCGCGCTGAAGATCCCGCCGTTCCTGCTCGCGGTCTATCTCACGTGGATCTTCCTGGCGAAGGCGCCGGCGCCGATCGACGTCTTCGCCGAGATGGAGGCGAAGGAGAAGGCCGAGAAGGAGGCGGAGGAGCGGCGCCGCGGCGAGCGCGAGGTGCTCGACCGGGTCGCCGACGACCTCTTCCAGGGGATGGCGTCCGAGGCCGCGACGGAGGCCGACGACGAGCGGCCGCGGCGGGCCCGCCACCGCCGCTGACGGACCGGCGGTCGGCACACGCACACACCAACGCCGGGGGCCCGGGAACCGCTTGGTTCCCGGGCCCCCGGCGTTGCGTACGGCCGGTGGTGCGACCCCGGCGGCGGACGGCCGCCGGGTGCTGCCGGGGTCCGGCGCTACGCCTCCTCGCGCCGCACGGACAGCAGGTCCTCCAACTGCTCCTCGCGCGACTGGGCCGCGACGAACAGCAGCTCGTCGCCGGCCTCCAGCGCGTCTTCCTTGTTGGGCGTGAGCACCCGGGTACCGCGGATGATCGTCACCAGGGAGGTGTCCTCGGGCCACTCCACATCGCCGACCCGGGTGCCGGCCAGCGCGGCCTCCGGGGGCAGCGTCAGCTCGACGAGGTTGGCGTCGCCGTGGCTGAAGCGCAGCAGCCGTACCAGGTCACCGACGCTCACCGCCTCCTCGACCAGGGCCGACATCAGACGCGGCGTGGAGACCGCGACATCGACGCCCCAGGACTCGTTGAACAGCCACTCGTTCTTGGGGTTGTTGACCCGGGCGACGACCCGGGGCACGCCGTACTCCGTCTTGGCGAGCAGCGAGACGACGAGGTTGACCTTGTCGTCGCCGGTCGCCGCGATGACGACGTTGCAGCGCTGCAGCGCCGCCTCGTCGAGCGAGGTGATCTCACAGGCGTCGGCCAGCAGCCACTCCGCCAGCGGCACCCGCTCGACCGAGATGGCGGTCGGCGCCTTGTCGATCAGCAGGATCTCGTGCCCGTTCTCCAGCAGCTCGCCGGCGATGGAACGGCCCACCGCGCCGGCGCCCGCAATCGCGACCCTCATGCGTCCGCCCCTTCAGGACCCGTGGCGAATGCCGCTTCGACCTTCTCGACCTCGTCGGTGCGCATCATCACATGCACCAGATCGCCTTCCTGCAGCACCGTCTGCGAGGTCGGCAGCATCGCTTCGCCCAGCCGGGTGAGGAAGGCGACGCGGACGCCGGTCTCCTCCTGGAGGGTGCTGATCTTGTGTCCGACCCAGGAGGGGGCGGTGTGCACCTCGGCGAGCTGAACGCCGCCGCTCGGGTCCCGCCACAGCGGTTCGGCGCCCGACGGCAGCAGCCGGCGCAGCATCTGGTCGGCCGTCCAGCGGACGGTGGCGACGGTCGGGATGCCGAGGCGCTGGTAGACCTCGGCGCGGCGCGGGTCGTAGATGCGGGCCGCGACATTCTCGACACCGAACATCTCACGGGCCACCCGGGCGGCGATGATGTTGGAGTTGTCACCGCTGGAGACGGCCGCGAACGCGCCTGCCTCCTCGATGCCGGCCTCGCGGAGGGTGTCCTGGTC
Source organism: Streptomyces sp. NPDC048434 (assembly GCF_043200375.1). NCBI lineage: Bacteria > Bacillati > Actinomycetota > Actinomycetes > Kitasatosporales > Streptomycetaceae > Streptomyces > Streptomyces sp. NPDC048434. The sequence continues at coordinate 28,468 of NZ_JBICXQ010000001.1, forward strand.
GAAACCGACGCCGGTCACCCGCCGGCCGCCGAAGGACGACCCCAGGCGACGGAACGCCGTCGGGTCCTGGTCCACCACGGCGATGGTGTGACCCTGGCTCTCCAGGGTCTGCGCAAGCGCGGAGCCCACGCGCCCGCACCCCATGATGACGATGTGCATGCTGATTACCCCGTGCCCTGTACTAGCGCGCTGACCTGCACAAACACCCTGCTCACTACTTTCTTCTCCCAGTACCGGCGACACGAAGCCACGGCTCGCGACAGGACCGGGCGCGTCAGCGGAGGCGCTGGGCGCACCGTGGTCCGGTACAACCGTAGCCGTAATGACGCTCCCGGTAGGGGGCGCGGTGGGCCGTGGTCGGAAGCGGATCTGCGCCGTCCGCGCGACGGCATCTCGCGCCGGGCTGCGCCGCGCGGCGCCCGTAAGGCACGCTAAGAGGTGTGCCCAACCTGCCTCTCCAGCCCCAACAGGGCTCCTGCACCCCGCACATGGTGGTCTGCGGCGACGATGCGCTGGCGCATCGGCTCGCCGCCGAGCTCCGGGACGTCTACGGCGAACGGGTGACGCTCGTCGTCCCCTCCGCCCGGGAGCCGCACCGCCCCCGCATCCCGTCGCCGGCCCGTGCGCTCGGCCGGGCCACCGCGCTGCTGGGCCGGATGTCGGCGGCGATGACGCGTACGACACCGCTGCCGTCCGAGGGCCTCGATGACGGCGCGGAACCGTCGGAGGAGACCGTCCGGCTCCTGGAGGCGTCGCAGCCGGACGATACGGCGCTGATCGAGGCGGGCATCGTCGAGGCGGGCGCCCTGGCGCTGGTCTACGACGACGATGAGCTCAATATCCACGCCGCACTGCGGGCCCGCCGGCTCAACCCCCGGCTGCGGCTGGTCATCCGGCTCTACAACCGCAAACTCGGCCAGTATCTGGAGGAGTTGCTCGACCAGGCGGCGGCGGTCGCCGCCCCGGGCTCCGAGGACGGCGGGGACGCGGAGGCCGTCGATGCCTCCACGACCGTGCTCTCCGACGCCGACACCGTGGCCCCCGCGCTGGCGGCCACCGCGGTCGCCGGTACCAGCAAGGTCATCGAGGCGGACGGGCTGCTGCTGCGGGCCGTGGAGCGTGCGCCGGTGCCACCGGGCCGGCCCGGCGATCCGGGGCTGTGCACCCTGGCGCTGCTCTCCGCCTCCGCCAACGACCCCGAGCACGCACCGAGTTCGGCGGCCGGCGACGAGGGTCCCGTGCTGCTGCCGGACGACGCCGCGGCCGCGGGCGCCGTCGGCTGCGGAACCGTCGTCCTGGAGACCGTCTCCTACACAGGGCGGCCGGTGCGCCCCCGTGGACTGCGCGGCCGGGGCGCGCCGCTCGCCTCGCTCTTCTCCCGGCGGCTGCGCTGGTCCCTGGCCGCGGTCGTCGGCGCGGTGCTGGCGCTGGCCGTCGCCGGCTCCCTGACCACCGGCGAGGATCCGCTGCACGCCGCGTATCTCTCACTGCTGGACCTCTTCGCGATCAACGACCCGGCGATCCACGATCCGACGCCCCGCAAGGTGCTGCAGCTGCTGTCCGGGCTGACCGGGCTGTTGCTGCTGCCGGTGCTGGTCGCGGCGGCGTTCGAGGGGCTCGGCACCTTCCGCAGCGCCTCGGCGCTGCGCCGCCCGCCTCGCGGTCTGTCGGGGCATGTGGTGCTGCTCGGCCTCGGCAAGGTCGGCACCCGGGTGCTGGCGCGGCTGCACGAGATGGGCATCCCCGTGGTGTGCATCGAAGGGGACCCGGAGGCGCGGGGCATCGCGCTGGCCCGTCGGCTGCGGGTGCCGACCGTACTGGGCGACGTCACCCAGGAAGGTGTCCTGGAAGCCGCGATGATCGAGCGCGCGGCCACACTGCTCGCCCTGACCAGCGAGGACACCACCAACCTGGAGGCCGCCCTCTACGCCCGCTCGGTCAAGCCGCGGCTGCGGGTGACACTGCGGCTGTTCGACGACCGGTTCGCCACCGCCGTCTACCGCACCCTGCGCGCCGCGCATCCGCGTGCGCTGACCCGCAGCCGGAGCGTCACCTACCTCGCCGCGCCCGCCTTCGCCGGCGCGATGATGGGCCGCCAGATCCTCGGGGCCATTCCGGTCGAGCGCCGGGTGCTGCTGGTCGCCCGGGTCGAGGCACGCGGCCATGTGGCGCTGGAGGGCCGTACGGTCGCCGAGGTGCTCCGGCCGGGCCGGCTACGGGTGCTGGCGGTCGACACCTCCGCGCCCGACGACCCGGAGACGGACGGCGCGGCCGCCGCGCCACCGCCGGACGCGGAGCGCGAGCCGGCACATCTGGTGCACGAGCTCGGTGACGGCTACGTCCTGCGGCCGCAGGACCGGGTGCTGCTGGTCGCCACCCGGCAGGGACTGGGCGATCTCCACGCCCGGCGCCCACGGGCCGCGGGCACCGGAGCGGCCGCCACCGGGCCCGCGGGCACCGAAGCCGCCGGCACCGGGGCCGGAGCCGCCCGGCAGGCGTGACTGCGGCAGGCAGCGGCCTTCCACGCCCCTCCGCATGACCACGCATGACCGCCCACCATGACCGCCCACCTATGACCACGCCATGCCCCCTTACCTCTCTTCACGGCGACTCGGGCCTCGCGCTGCGTGACGGGCAGCGTCATTTCGTGACGGACGTCGCCGTTCCCGTGACGGATCGGGTCATCTGCGTGACGGGCCGGGTCATCCACGTGACGAACGCCACGGAGCCGGCCTGTCGGAGCCGTGACGTGCGCGCGACGTGCGGATCCTGTGGAGGCGACGGGCTGTGCTGGGCCCTCAGCAGGGCAGACGCGCCCGGTTCGCCGCGCTGTGCTGCCCGTCGAAGCCACCCGATCCGGTAGCGGGTGGGCGCAGACCTTGACGAAGGCTTAGCATCCTCTGCGTGTCCAAACTGACCGACGTGCCCAAACGGATCTTGATCGGGCGCGCACTGCGCAGCGACAAGCTCGGGGAGACCCTGCTTCCCAAGCGCATCGCACTCCCTGTCTTCGCCTCCGACCCGCTTTCCTCCGTGGCGTATGCGCCGGGCGAGGTGCTGCTTGTCCTGTCCGTCGCGGGTGTGTCTGCGTACAACTTCAGCCCCTGGATCGCGGTCGCGGTCGTGGTGCTGATGTTCACCGTCGTCGCGTCGTACCGGCAGAACGTGCACGCCTACCCGAGCGGTGGCGGTGACTACGAGGTCGCCAACACCAACCTCGGTCCCAAGGCCGGTCTCACCGTCGCCAGCGCACTGCTCGTCGACTATGTGCTGACCGTCGCGGTCTCCATCTCCTCCGGAGTGGAGAACCTGGGCTCCGCGATCCCGTTCGTCGTCGAGCACAAGGCCCTGTGCGCGATCGCCATCATCGTGCTGCTGACGCTGATGAACCTGCGCGGCGTCAGGGAATCGGGCAAGCTCTTCGCGATCCCGACCTATGTCTTCGTGGCCGGCGTCTTCATCATGATCATCTGGGGTGTGATCCGCGGCGTCGTCATGGGCGACACGATGAAGGCCCCCACCGCCGACTTCACCATCCACGCCGAACAGGGCGGGCTGGCCGGCTTCGCCCTGGTCTTCCTCCTGCTGCGGGCCTTCTCCTCCGGCTGTGCCGCGCTCACCGGCGTCGAAGCGATCTCCAACGGCGTCCCGGCCTTCCGCAAGCCGAAGTCCAAGAACGCCGCCACCACCCTGGCCCTCATGGGCGGCCTGGCCGTCACCATGTTCTGCGGCATCATCGGCCTGGCCATGGCCACCCACGTCAGGATGGCGGAGGTCCCCGCCAAGGACCTGTTCGAGCACGGCAAGCCGCTCGGCGCCGGCTACACCCAGGACCCGGTCATCTCACAGGTAGCCTCCGCCGTCTTCGGCAACGGCTCCTTCCTCTTCATCATCCTGGCCGCCGCCACCGCACTGGTGCTGTTCCTCGCCGCCAACACCGCCTACAACGGCTTCCCGCTGCTCGGCTCGATCCTCGCCCAGGACCGCTATCTGCCGCGCCAGCTGCACACCCGCGGTGACCGCCTGGCGTTCTCCAACGGCATCGTCCTGCTGGCCGGCGCCGCCGCGATCCTCGTCTACCTCTACGGCGCGGACTCCACCCGCCTCATCCAGCTCTACATCGTCGGCGTCTTCGTCTCGTTCACGCTCAGCCAGACCGGCATGGTCCGCCACTGGAACCGCCATCTGCTCACCGAGACCGACCCGGCCAAGCGCCGCCGGATGCACCGCTCCCGCGCCATCAACGCCTTCGGCGCCTTCTTCACCGGCCTCGTCCTCGTCGTCGTCCTCCTGACGAAGTTCACCCACGGCGCGTGGGTGGCGCTGCTCGGCATGGTCATCTTCTTTGTGACGATGTCCGCGATCCGCCGCCACTACGACCGGGTCGCCGACGAGATCGCCGCCGAGGACACCCCCGACGACGACGTGGTCCGCCCCTCCCGGGTGCACTCCCTCGTCCTGGTCTCCAAGGTGCACAAGCCCACGCTGCGGGCCCTGAACTACGCCAAGCTGATGCGCTCCGACAGCCTCGAAGCGGTCAGCGTGGACGTGGACCAGGCCGACACCAAGGCCCTGCGGGAGGAGTGGGAGCGCCGCGGCATCGAGGTGCCGCTGAAGGTCCTGGCCTCCCCGTACCGCGAGATCACCCGGCCGATCATCGACTACGTCAAGTCACTGCGCCGGGAGAGCCCGCGCGACGCCGTCTCCGTCTACATCCCGGAGTACGTCGTCGGCCACTGGTACGAACACCTCCTCCACAACCAGAGCGCCCTGCGCCTCAAGGGCCGCCTCCTGTTCACCCCCGGCGTCATGGTCACCTCCGTGCCCTGGCAGCTGGACTCCTCCGAGGCCGCCAAGCTGCGCGCCCGCAAGCGCGCGGAGTGGAACGCTCCGGGTGCGGTCCGCCGTGGTCCGGTCACCCAGCCGAAGAAGGAAAAGGCGGCCACCAAGAAGTAGGGGCCCCACCGCTCGGCGGGACACCGGGGGAGGCACGGGCGGCAGGACGGACGCCACGTCGAGTTACGGGTGGCCACCACACGCCCCGACGAGGCGCGAGCCGCGGAACGGCCCCGTCACGGCACGGGGCCGGGGCATGACACGGTGGGACGTAGACTTGACGGTCGGCGTCCCGCCGTACCACCCCCGCACCACCCACCTCAGGAGCCCTCCCGCCATGCAGGCAGAACCGAAGAAATCGCTGGTCGGCGAGGAGTACGAGGTCGAGGTCGGCCCGGTCGCACACGGCGGCCACTGCATCGCCCGCAACGACGAGGGCCAGGTCCTCTTCGTACGGCACGCCCTGCCCGGCGAGCGCGTCATCGCCCGCGTCACCGACGGCGAGGAGGGCGCCCGCTTCCTGCGCACCGACGCCGTCGACATCCTCACCCCCTCCAAGGACCGCGTCGAGGCCCCCTGCCCCTTCTCCGGCCCCGGCAAGTGCGGCGGCTGCGACTGGCAGCACGCCGCCCCCGGCGCCCAGCGCCGCCTGAAGGCCTCGGTCATCGCCGAACAGCTGGAACGACTGGCCGGGCTGTCGCCGGACGACGCCCACTGGGACGGCACGGTCGAGCCCGCCCCCGGCGACAAGGTCGCCAAGGGCGAGGTCCCCGCCTGGCGCACCCGTGTCCAGTACGCCGTCGACGCCGACGGTCACGCGGGGCTCCGCAAGCACCGCTCCCACGACGTCGAGCCGGTCACCCACTGCATGATCGCCGCACCGGGAGTCTCCGAACTCGGCATCGAGAAGCGCGAGTGGCCCCAGATCGCCACCGTCGAGGCGATCGCCGCCACCGGCTCCCACGACCGTCAGGTCATCCTCACCCCGCGCCCCGGCGGCCGCCTCCCCATCGTCGAACTCGACAAGCCGGTCTCCGTCCTGCGCATCGGCGAGAAGGACGGCGGCGTCCACCGCGTCCACGGCCGCCCCTTCGTCCGCGAGCGCGCCGCCGACCGCACCTGGCGGGTCGGCAACGGCGGCTTCTGGCAGGTCCACCCGAAGGCCGCCGACCTCCTCGTCGAGGCCGTCATGCAGGGCCTGATGCCGAAGAAGGGCGATATGGCCCTTGACCTGTACTGCGGCGTCGGCCTCTTCGCCGGCGCCCTCGCCGAACGCGTCGGCGACAAGGGCGCGGTCCTCGGCATCGAATCCGGCAAGCGCGCCGTCGAGGACGCCCGCCACAACCTCCAGGACCTCGACCGCGTACGCATCGAACTCGGCAAGGTCGACCAGATCCTCCCCCGCACCGGCATCACCGACGTCGACCTCGTCGTCCTCGACCCACCCCGCGCCGGCGCCGGCAAAAAGACCGTCACCCACCTCGCCTCCCTCACCCCCCGCCGCATCGCCTACGTCGCCTGCGACCCGGCAGCCTTGGCCCGCGACCTGAAGTACTTCGCGGAGGCGGGGTATGTACCGCGGCGGATGCGGGCGTTTGATTTGTTTCCTATGACGCATCATGTGGAGTGCGTGGTGGTGCTGGAGAAGGCGACCAAGGGCGCCTGACCTGCAGGTTTGTGGGCCGAGTGGTTTCTTCGACCTGTTTGCCTACCTGCACCGGGTGGAGTGGACGGTTCCTCCGTGGTGGACACCTTGACCTGCGGTTTCGGGAGAGTACGCGGTCCTGACGGCATGAGTGTCGTGGTGGCGCCGAGAACTCTTGACGCTCGAATGACGCCCGCTCGGCATGCTGCCGCATCGTCCACGCGTGGCCGAGGAGCACCGGCGGAGGCCCGACCTCCCGGTAGCCACGCGGTTGCCGGGCCCGGTGCCTGCGTGCCCTGAGTCCGGACGCGGGGAGCTTGCAAACACCGGTTGAGCGGACGATGGCAATGGGCCGGACGTCGGGGATGGCGGCCAACCACGAGAGGTCGCCGATGTTGCGGAGCGGCGGACCCGCCATCGCGTTCCCAGTGCGGAAAGGGGCTGTCAGAGCCGCCTGTTCGTTGAAGCCCACGCGAGACGCCTCAGGCCGTCTCCCGGGTGCCCCAGCAGTGACGGAACCACGTGAGTGTCTCGGCAAGCAGTTCGCGGTTGTGGTCTTCCTCCAAGAGGGAAAGACGGAAGCTGGGACGCAGCGCCAGCTTTCCCTCGGAGATGTCGACGCCCTTCAGCTCGTTGAGGCGCCCCAGGAGTTCGGCGCGCAGCCCGCGGTCCGTGAAGGGCTCGCGCGCGGCCAGGTGCTGGAACACCACCTCCGCCGTGCCGCCACACCCGCTGCCCGGGTAGAGCGTCAGCGGCCAGATGCCACGGCCTGGTGCCCCGGCCTCTCCGAGCATGAGGAACGCGCTGGTGGTGACCTGCCCGGCGCCGTGGCCGACCCATCCGCCGCCCTCCTCCCAGCGGTGGAGGAGGGAACGGACCGCTGCCACCGTCTCGGGGGAGTCATCTGCCGCGAGCTGACGGAAGAACCGGTCGGCGCGTGTCTCCCCGCCCTGGCCTTGTGCGGTGCGCTGAGCCGCGTCCTCGCCGTCCGCCTCGGTGTCGGCAGCGCCGGTGAGCAGGAGGGCGAGATCGTCGGCATTGACGCGTTGCGCCGGATCGGCGGCACCGTTGACCGTGAAGCGGATGCCGTCCGCGGTCAACCGGGCGCGGACGTCGCCTTCGTCGTCCGGGGACGTCCAGCGGAACCCGTCGGAGACTTTGCCTTGGGAGGTGAGCACGCGGTACGCATTGGCCACGCCCGGGGTATCGGCCAGGTGGTTACCCACGGCCTGGGCGCCCGAACCGAGAAATGCGGCAAGGTCGCCGTAGGACGTCCAAGTGCCGTGAGGGAGCGCTGCGAGTACCTGATGGGCCAGCTGCCAGTCGCGGCTGCGCTCTGCCCGACCGATTCCGCGCAGAGGGGCCGGCCACAGAGTGGTCGCGCGCTCGGCAAGGTCGTCGGCGCGGGTCAGGATCTCCTGGGTGCCCCACCGCTCGGTGGCGGCGATACGTCGGTTCATCTCCAGGTGGCTGCTCTTCAGCAGGTCCTGCTTGCGCTCGAACGGGTGGTTGGACAGCTCCGAGTTGACTGCCGTGAGTGTCAGGTTTCCGAGTGTGTGCCGCAGTTGCACGTGCAGGTCCTCGGCGGTCTCCGCGGCGGTCGCGTCCTCGTGCAGCATCCGCATCCACTCGTCCCCGGCGGACTGGGGCAGGACGTGCTCGATTGTGAGCTGCGCGGTGGCGAAGTCCACCGGCTCGGGGTGCCCATAGCTCTCCTCCAGCCGCTGGAGCACCATCTTGCGCTGATGCCACCGCCCGTACTGGTAGAAGGGGGCGGTCCGGATCTTTCCGCGCAACTCGTCGTCGTCCGGCCAGAAGCGGTTGTCGGCGGAGAGCAGCTGATGCAGACCGTCGGCAACGGGAATATCCCGCGGTAGCTGTCCGGGCACGGCCTGGAAGACCCGGTTGAGGTTGTTCGTCGGCACCCGGCAGATCATCCGGCGCACCAGGAAGCTCTCGATGTACGACAACGCTCGGACGGTTTCGGAGGAATCCAGTTCCCCGCGCTCACGCCGGTCCATCAGCAGCATCAGAGCGGGGTAGGTGACCTGGGCCTGCCAGGTGTCCAGACGACGCAGATGGGCGCGGACGGTGGGGTCCGCCTCTTCCTCGGGGTGGAGCAGCCGACGGAACAGCGCGCCGCGGTGGCGCAAGTCCCGGATGTACGCCTCGATCTCGGCCTCAGTGATCTCGCGGCGCTCGAAGTGCTGTTGCTGAGAGGCGTAGAGGTCCTGGCGGCGCACCCGGTCGTCCCCGCCCAGCACCAACTGAAGCCACATGAGCTGTTCGAGTTCGTCGTTGCTGAGGCTGTTCTGCAGCGGCAGCCAGTAGGTCTCGTAGACGTGCTCACCACGCGTGGGCAGCCGCATGAACAGGTAGTTGCGCAGCAGGTCGGCTTGGCTGAGCTTGAGGCCGGTGTTGTTGAGGGACTCGAAGATGCGGTGGACGTTGTCGCCGCGCTCGGCGGTCACCGCCACCAGCGTGAGCCGGGAGGTGAGGGCCTGCTCGATGCGGAACACGTCCTGCGGGGCGGCCGGGTCCTCCGCTTCGACGAGTTTGCGGCGGAAGAAGCCGTAGGCCGTGCCGACGTTTCCGCCGCCGGCCGGAGTTTCGAGCGGGCCACGGATGTGCGCGGCGAACGCTGGTCGGTCGGCCTGCGTCGGCAGCAGCCGGAAATGGTCGGTGCCGCTCTTGCGCTTGTTGATCAGGTATTCCTCGTTGATGCGCTCGGCCTCGTCCGGCTGAGTTTCCGCGATGTGGTCGCGGATTGCGGCCAGAGCGAGTGACAGCGTCGTGAGTCGCTGCTGGCCATCGACGACGAGCCATCGGGGGAACGTCGCCTCGTTCTGCGGGGAAGGCGCGAGGACGACCGAGCCCAGGAAGTGGGCGCTCGCGCTGTCCCCCGACTCCAGCAGCTCGGCCTGCTCCAGGATGTCGGCCCAGAGCTGTCCCAGCTGGCGCTCGGTCCAGGAATACGTCCGCTGATAGAGCGGCACCTGGAACTGCTGGGCCCTGCCCTGTACGAGATCGGCGAACAGGGTCTCTTTTGCCTGCATGATGTCCCCCCGGCGAACGGTGCGTGACGACGTGCGGGAACGACCCTAGGGCCGCCGCCCGGGGGAAGGCGGGCCAAGGCGGAAATCCCCCCGGGCCGGGTGTCACCTGCCGCTGTGCCCGGTCTCCGCCCATGAGCTGTCGAGGAACGGGCTGGGCGTGCCGTGCCAGAAGACGTCCACGCTGTCGCGCGCTCGGGTCGCGGCCACGAAGAGCAGGGATCTGGCCCGCTGCATCTCGTGCCGGTAGCGGGTGGGTTCGCGGTCACGCAGCCGGCCCACGTCCTCACGCGGAACGAGCCCGTCGGTCACGCCGGCGAGGATCATCCGCTGGTACTCCAGCCCCTTGAACCGGAACATCGTGCCGATGTGCACGCCGGCGGAGCCGTTCGGTCCGTCGGAGCGGATCTCGACCGAGTCGATGCCGTGCAACTTCAGCGTGTACCCCATCTGCGCCGCCATCTGATTGGTCGGGACGCACACCGCGATCTGCTCATGCGGAATGGCCGTGTCCGTGTCCGCGTCCCACCCCGTGATCAAAGCCGCCACACCCTCTCGCTCCGCCTCCCAGTCCGGGAAGGCGTGCCCGGTCGGGAGCCCGCCGTTGAGCACGGACCGGTACCCGGCGAGGGTCTCCGTGCCGCCGTCGAGATCGTCGTACGTGGTCTCACCCAGGACGCCGAGGGCCGAGCGCAGGATCTGCCGTGTGGTGCGGTAACTGAGGGTCAGCTTCGCGGACCGGCCGCGGATGTTGATGCCGAGACTGCCCAGCGTCACCTGGTTCTTGTAGATGCGCTGGTGGGTGTCGCCCACCAGGAACAGGTCGTCCGACGTACGGGGGGCCATGGCGCGCAGCATCTTCCAGTGGGCGGGGCGCAGGTCCTGGGCCTCGTCCACCACGATGTGGCGATAGTGGTAGCGCAGCCAGCCTGCGGAGCCGTCCGTCAGGTGGATGTTGTCGAGGCCGCCGGCTTCCTCCCGCTGCCGGGCGATGTTCCGGATGCGCTGTTCGCGGCCCATCTCAAGGCGTGCCGCGCGCTCCGCCACCTGGTCCCAGGTCTGTCGTCCGAGCCGGTCGAGCCGCTGGGTGAAGCGCTCGGCGAGCTGCCAGATCTCGGCCCGCTCGCCGCGGCCGATGCTCTTGCCGCGCCCGGCCCGCCGGGCACGGAAGTAGTCGGTGCGGCTGCCGACGGCTTGGCCGAGGATGACCTGGGTCCACTCCTCGTGCAGGAACTCCGGGTCCCAGGTGTCCTCGCCCAACTCGTCGAGCAGCGCGCGCCACTCGCGTACGGCCTGTCCGTCGTCGATGGCCTGCTTGCCGTTGCCGGGTTCGGCCTCACGGACGACACGCAGCGCCAGCTGGTCGACGTGACTCACGTCGACCCTGCCGAGCAGTCCCTCACCGCCCAGTTCCAGCAAACGGGAGCGCAGGTCGGCGGCGAGGTTCTTGTTGTAGGTGGTCAGCAGGACCGGCTTGTCGTGTCCCGGGGGGAGCTGCCGGACGAGGTGGCGTACCCGGTGCAGCGCGACGACGGTCTTGCCCGTGCCCGGCCCACCTCCGACCCGGGCCGGGCCGTTGTAGCGGCGTTCGACGAGTTTGGCCTGAGTGGGGTGCAGGAAACTCTTCCAGCGGCCGAAATCCGCGCTCTCCAGTGCCCCGCGGAGGTCCTCGTCCGTGGTGGTGACGACCGTCGCAGGCCGCTGGGCGGCGGCCGCGAAGTCGTCCGGGTCGACCGGCTCGGTGGCGGCCACCGGCCCGGTCACCTGGCCGAGTACGTCGTCGTACGACGCGCCGTCGAACAGCGCGATCAGTACCTCGCCGGTCAGCTGCGGCGCGTACTCGACGAGTCCGAGCAGCTGGTCCTCGGTGGTGAGCGTGCGGATGACAGGCAACAGGGGTTCCGCGACGCCGAGTTCGGACAACTGGCGGTCGGACCAGGCCGTGAACAGCGGCTCGGGCCGTGGTGCAGGGGGGAGTGGTCCGGGGGGAGCCGGCGGGCGCGGCTCGGGTGCGGCCGGTGTCCGAGCGGGCGCGTCGGGCAGCCTGCCCAGGACGCTGTCCTCCACCACCTCCAGATCGACGTACTCGATGCCGCCGGTGACCTGGTTGACGCCGTACGAGAGCCGGTTGTAGACGTGCTTGCGGTGCTTGACCGAGACGATCAGCCAGTCGTCGTCGGCGAGGCGCAGCAGCAGAGCCCGGTACTCGTCGTTGACGCGTGCCGACCAGAGCCGGTGGTCCCCCTTGAGCTGCTGGAGTTTGAGGCCGGTGGTGTTCGGGTTCGTCCTGAACTTGTGCTGGAAGTCGAAGAAGGCGCCCTTGACCGTGCGGGGCAGCTTGAGGATTTCTTTGTCGGCCCTGTCGAGCAGGCGCAGTGTGACGCCGGAGGAGGTGGTCATCGCTTCGGCTCCCCGTCGCTGGTGGTGTCCTTGTTCCGGTCCCGGCCGTCGAGCCGGGCGATCAGCTCCGCGCCGTCCCAGCCGGCCGCCGTGCGGACCGTCCAGCCGGCCGCCGTGAAGGCGCGCTCCTGGTCCTCGGCCTCGTAGTCCGGCTCGTCGGCGGTCGGGCGGGGGGCCCGGAGCACGCCGATCCGGGCGTGCGGCCAGGCGAGTTCGGCCTGCCAGCCGTGGCCGTCCAGTTCGTAACCGTCCCTCGGGACCGGCACCGCCGCCGAGGCCAGCGTGTGCGCGAGGGCCGCGAGCCCCGGCTCCTCCGGATCCAGCAACTCGATGACACGGTTCCAGCGGGGGTCCCGCCCGTCGTCCGGGCCGCTGTGCGGCTCGGCGGCCTCCGGCTCCCGCGCGGCGGTCTCGTCGCCGGTGACGGCGGGGACGGCGGGTACAGCGGCGACTCCCACGGCGGAAGGCTCCTCCGCGGGCCGGTGGACCGGGACCCGCGCGGAGGTCAGCCAGCCCTCTCCGCCGGTCACGGTGAGGACCTCGGGGTCGAAGCCCTCGATCATGCCCGACGTCAGCTGCGCGCTGTCACCGCCGCCGTGTTCGAGGAACTGCAGCACGTTGCCCCACCAGAGCCAGGCGCGCCAGCGCCGCTTGTGAGCCGGTCCGTCCTCCAGGGCCGCGATGCCGTCGCAAAGGACCGCCAGTCCCGTCCACACGGGCGGTGTTTGCCTGCCGTCGGCGGCCAGCACCACGCGGCAGCCCGACGCATCGGAGCCGTACAGCAGTCGCACCGGCCCTGCGGCCCCGGAGGGTACGCCGCCGCGCAGCGCTTCTCGGAGGCCCGCGGCGGCCTCGGGGCCGGTGAGGGCGGCGCCACGGGTCCCGTCCGCCCCGCTCATGCCCGCGGCCACCGCTTCCGCCCGCCGTCGCCAGCGTTCGGGATCGGGCGAGCGCAGGTAGGCCAGGAGCGTTCGCGCGGGGTTGACCCACATCGTCTCGGCCAACTCGCCGGGCAGCCCGCGGCCCACCCGGTCGTAGTAGTCGCGGGCGCGCTGCTGTCCGGTGGTGGCGTAGGGCGTCCAGACGGAGGTGTCCGTGTCGGTCCCGGTGTAACCGGTGTCGTTGATCCGACGGCGCCATGCCATCACGTCGTGGTACGTCAGCTGGAACACCCGCAGCCCTTCGGCCCGGAGCCGGGTGCGCTTCCTGGCGTCGTCCGCGAGCCGGTTGTGCTCGCGGGTGGCGTGGTACGCGTAGCCGTCGAGGTACAGCGCGACGCGTGGGCCGGGGGAGTCCAACCGCTCCAGGAGTATGTCGGGCCGGGTGCCGTCCAGCGCGCGCTGCTGGGAGACGCGCCAGCTCACCGTGGACCCGTCCGGTGCCGTGAGCCTGAGATCAAGGGCGTAGGTGCCGGCCGAGGTGGTGTAGGCGTCCGCCGCCGCCTTCGACTCCGCCAGCTTCGCCCAGTCCCGGAGCGTCTCGACGAACAACACCTCCAGGTCGCTCTCGGCCTGCCGCTGGAGCGGGATGTCCTGGGTGGTCGTCACCCGTGAGGTGCGCCAGCGTTCGCCGTCGGCACCGAGCAGTTCGTCCAGCATCTGCCGGGCCTCGCTGCGGCTGACCTTGTCGTAGTCGGCGGCCGGCACCCGCCGCAGCAGGCACTGGTGGCAGCCGTCCAGGCCCTGCTCCTGGCACGGGCAGCGCTCGATGACCTCGCGTGCCCTGAGCAGCACCTCCCGGAAGCCGTCCGAGGAGGCCAGCCGGTGCAGGTAGCCGGTGCCGCCAGGCAGCCGGTCGTACACGACCAGGAAGCGCCGGGGCCAGTCGGCCTCCGGGTCGCCCGCGTTGTCGGGCATGGTCGCCTCGGCGATGTCGATGTGGTCGGGATCGCCGCCGTAGCGGGCGGCGATCCCGGCGAACAGGGTGGCGGTGAACGACGCGAGGCGCTCCTTGACGCGGGCCACCGAGGCGGGCAGCAGGATGCGGACGGCCTCGGTGGTCAGTTCGTGGGCCAGTAGCAGGGGCACGTCCCGACCCCCGCCATGGCCTCCGGCCGTGCTCGCCGCGGCGCCGTGGACCCGACGGCGCGGGCACCACAGCAGATGGTGCGCCGAGGCCGGGGCGGTCGTCGCCCCCGACTCGGTGAGCGCGTGCTGAGGTACGTCCACCACCGGTCTGCCGTCGGCCGTCGCGCCGCCGCACGAGGTGCAGACGTAGAACGGGTTGAGGCGGACGTCCTCCCCGGCGAGCGGGACCGTGCTGCTGCCGTCCTCGCGGTCGAGACCGAGGTTCAGGGTCCGGATCGTGGCGTGGCGGGTGAAGTCCACGCCGAACACGGCCTCGTCGTGGCGCCAGGACCCGGTAACGAGGCGGTCGGGGTCGATGTCGGCGGTGGTGAGGGTCGCGTAGCGCCTGCGGTCGCGTTCGTCGCGGTCGTCGCGCACCCTGGCGTCCTCGCGCTTGTCGCGGGACAGCACGCGCCGGGGCCGCAGCACGTACTGGACGCAGCCGGCGTCGGCGATCTCCCGGCCGCGGCAGCGCGGGCACGGCGCCGTGTCGCGTTCGGCGTTCTCGCTCCGCACATAGCCGCAGGCGGGGCAGAGCCGCCACACCGACCAGGCGCGCCGGTCGGGACCGCCGATGTCGAGGGCGCGCACCACGTGCCGGTAGCCGTTGACGTAGAAGCTGTTGCCGGGGGCGAGTTCGGTCAGGGCAAGGGTGCTGGACCGTTCGTAGTCCCGGGTCTCGCTGCGGTACACCTTGGCACCGGCCGGCCGGGCCCCCTCTTCCTGCGGGCCGTCTTCCTCGTCGGGGGTCTCCGACCAGTACAGCGTCGCTTCCAGCCGGGTGGTGGTGTCGGTCAGGCTGTAGTTCGGCAGCAGTCCGAGGTCCACCAGGGTGGCGTGCGCGGCGGACTGGCTCAGTTCCCGCAACAGGTCACCGGCGGCACGACGCTCGGCCAGCAGTTCGCGCCGCTCCTGGTCCTGCGAGTCGTCGGACCGGGCCAGCTGTCCGGCCGCCTCGTCGATCGCCGCGATTCTGCGGCGCACCTCCTCGCGTCGGCCGGTCCAGTCCTCCTCCGCCTCCTGCAGCACCCGGACGATCCCGCCGGTCGCGTACGCGCGCAGTGCGTCCGCCGCGTGCTCCGAGACGCCCTCCGCGGCGGTGTCCTGGCCGTCGCGAGCGGGGAACAGCGCGAGGAACTGCTCCACGAGGCTCGCCCCGTGCGTCTGCGCGGCGTCCGCGAGATCCTGGCACCATCCGCTGGTACCGAAGAGGGCGGACGACAGCCGGGGCACGGGTGCGAGCGTCTCGCCGTCCGAGGTCCGCAGTTCCCCGCGGGCCGCCAGGTCCAGGAGCCGGGCGGTGTACTGGCGGCGCAGGATCTCCACGGCCGACAGATAGCAGCCCGGCGGCAGGATGGTCCCGGCGATCATCTCGCGTGGCTGGTCCAGGTAGTACAGGTCGCGCGCCCGGCGTCCGCCGAACGCGACCACCAGCGCGTTGCCCGTGCGTCGTCCGGCCCGCCCGGCCCGCTGCACGTAGTTGGCCGGTCCGGCGGGAAGGGAGCCCAG
The DNA here is from genome assembly GCF_043200375.1 of Streptomyces sp. NPDC048434. Lineage (NCBI taxonomy): Bacteria > Bacillati > Actinomycetota > Actinomycetes > Kitasatosporales > Streptomycetaceae > Streptomyces > Streptomyces sp. NPDC048434. The sequence continues at coordinate 43,977 of NZ_JBICXQ010000001.1, forward strand.
CAGGACGGCCGACAGGTCGCCGATGTCGATGCCGAGTTCCAGGGTCGGGGTGCACGACAGGACGTTGGGGTCGGTGTAGTGCGTGCTCGCCTTGAAGGCGCGCTCGACACGCTCCCGTTCGGGACGGCCGAGCATGCCGGTGTGCTCGGCCGTCACCACGCGGAAGGTGCCGCCCGTCAGGTACAGGCGACGGTAGTAATCCCGGCTGAAGTCCCGCTCCCGCACGGGCCTGGCGGGTCGGATGCCTTCAACTCCGGTGGAGACCATGTGGGGCTGAGGGGCGGTGAGTTGTCCCTTGCACCGATAGCGGGGGCAGGGATGGCCGTACCAGCGGGTGCGCCGCTCGGGGACGACGACCTGCTGCCAGCCGCAGTCCTCGCAGGCGACGAAGGCCCTGTTGACGACGGCGTCGTCGAGCAGCCGGACCTGGATGTGACCGGGCTGGAGCCCGTACACCCGGGTCTGCCGGTCGCGGGCGGTCCGCGTCGACAGGACACCGGCGTCGGCGAGGTGGGGCAGCAGCCTGCGCAGGTATTCGGTCGCCGCGGCGGCGTCCAGGCCCAGGCATCTGCGGGTCCAGTCCTGGTACCAGCCCAGCCGTCCGGTGACCGTGTCGAACTCGGATCCGTCCTTCTGCCCGTCCAACAGGAAGCGCGGCGGAGCGACGCCCTCGGGGAAGGCGGGCATGCCCTCGGGCCTGCGCCCGGAGATGAGGTAGCGGTTGGTGCCGGCTTCCTTGATCCAGGTGTCGAGCCAGCGGTGCCGCACCGCGCCGCGCAGCCGCAGCCGTTCCAACAGGCCCCGGACGTAGGCCAGGTAGCGTTCGGCCGTGGGCAGCCCGCCCACGGCCAGCAGTTGGCCTGGCAGGGCCAGATGCACGTCCCGTGCCAGGGCGGTGACGCTGTCGGGGTCGGCCACCGTCACCTCGGCCGCCGCGGTCCGGGTCAGTTCGAGGGTGCGGCCCATGCGGCTGCGCAGCCCGAACTCCATGACCGTCGCGAAGGCCAGACGCTCGCCGATCAGCCGCCAGGTCCGCGCATCGCCCGTGCCCCGGCCGGAAAGCAGGCGGTCGACCCCCGGTTCGTCGTGGAGGTCGGGAGGTACTACGGCGGCCAGCGCCTCGGGATCGTCCACCGATTCCAGGACGAAGCCGATCAGATCGTTCAGCGCCGTCGGAGCCCCTGATTCTTCCAGGTTGTGCGCGAGCAGCGAGCGCAGCGAGAACTTGTACGAGGCGTTCGCGACGTATCCCGCCCGGTGTGCCGCGTCCTGGGTCGAGTCGTTGAACAGCAGCGTCTTGCGTTCCTCCGGGACGAGCGCGATGTCGCCGCCGGTGAACAGCTGGGTGACCGTCGCCGAGGCGAGGGCCGCCTGGGCGGTACCGAGGAAGCGGATGCTGTTGTCGGTGTGGCAGGCCGGACACCGGTCGTCCTTCGCGGCCTGGTCGGCGCTCTTCCGGTCGAGCACGGCCAGCGCGAACCAGGCGTCGACCAGTTCCCCGTCGTCCGCGGTGGTGGGCAGCCGGTAGGTGCCTCCTCCGCCGTCCAGGACGACGACGGACAGCGGGTCGACGCCGCCGTCCGAGGGCCGGGCGCCGGTCAGCGCGTCGAGTGCCTGCTGTCGCTCGCCGGGGGTGGCGGCGATGAAGTAGCGCAGGCGCCGCTTGTCCCGGCCGATGCCGGCCCGCCAGATGCGGTCCTGCGCGGTGACGAGCTGCTGCGGGTCGGCCTCGGGGGACAAGGCGGCCCATCCGGAGCGTCCGCAGTTGCGGCAGTACACGGCCGGAAGGTGCACCTGGGCGGGGCGCGGGGCGGTGTCGGCGCCTGGCAGCGGCTGCGGTCGGCGGCTCGACGCGTACGACGGCATGCTCCCCGAGGAGGCGTCCGAGTCCTCCTCGCCAGGCGGCGTGGCGCTGAGCGCGGCCCGGCGCGCGGCGGTCCGGTCGTCCTCGTACCAGCGGAACTCGGGGGTCGGTCCCACTCCGCGCAGCACCCGTGTCACGGGCCGCACCCACAGGTGCGCCTCGATGTGCAGCAGCGGCCGGGGCCGGCGCTCGTCGGAGTCCGGGTCGCGGGCGGCGGACAGCAGTGCCACGAACCGGGACAGCGCCTGGAGCGCCAGCCGGGGGTTTTCGCGCGCGGTGCGGCCCCAGGAGTAGCCGAACCGGCCCAGCCGGTCCCGCAGCGTCCACTCGTCCAGCGGTTCGCCGTCGAGGAGCGACAGAACGCCGAGGGTGAAGTCGTGCCGCTTCAGCAGCCGTCCGACGCGGAAGGCGTCCAGGCCGGAACGGCCCAGCAGCCGGGTGGCGAGCGCATCCAGGTCCAGCAGGTCGGGCCGTGCCTCGACGTCCGGCCCGCCGGACACCGCGACGACGTCCTGCGGGGACGGCGGTTCGGGCAGCTCGTAGTCGACGGCGCCGGTGAACTCGTCGGCGGCCATCCGCTCCTCGCCCACGACCGCGTCCGCCCCGAACGGCATGCCGAAGACCCGCGCCGCGACGTCGAGGATGCCCCCGTCCCCCTTCCCCGGCGCTCCCTCGCCGAGGGTCGCCGAGGTCGCCACCGGGCAGATCGTCCCCAGGGGCCGGCCGGGCCGGGCCGCGCCGGTGGCGGCGGCGAGCCTGCGCAGCAGCATGGCCACGTCGGTGCCCTGCGCGCCGTCGTAGGTGTGGAACTCGTCCAGCACGACGTACGCGGGCTCGGCGCCCTCCCACAGCCCCCGCTCCTCGCCGCGCTGGAGCAGCAGGTCGAGCATCTTGTAGTTGGTGATCAGCACGTCGGGCGGAGAGAGGCGCATCTCCTCGCGCCGCGTCATCACCCGCCGGAAGTCGGTGTCGGGTCGGTCGCCGATGTACAGACCCGCCGTGACCTGGGCCAGCTCCGGACGCGCCAGGTAGTCGGCGATGCGTCCCGCCTGGTCGGTGGCGAGTGCGTTCATGGGATAGAGCAGCACCGCCTTGATCCCGCGCCGGCCCTCGGCCTTCTGGCGCCGGCAGTGGTCCAGTACGGGGATCAGGAAGGACTCGGTCTTGCCGGAGCCCGTGCCGGTGGTCACCAGCGTCGGCCGGGCGGGCCCGCGCAGGGTGGACAGCCGGGCCCACGCCTTCGCCTGGTGCCGCCACGGAGCGAACCCGGGGAATCCCGCGGACCATTCCACCTCCCGCCGCCAGCCGTCGTCGGCGACGTGGAACGGTGTACGGATCCTCAGGTAGGGCCCGCGGAAGATACCGGTCTCGGGGTGGCCGAGGAAGCGTTCGAGGGCGCCGCGGGTGGTCTCGTCGGCGAGGGCGTACGTCGTCGTGAGGTACTGCGTCAGACTGCCGCGGAGCTGTGCGGCGGCCATGGTGGGCTTCACGACGGTCCCCCTTGCAATGCCGGTGCCCTGGTGATCGGTACCACCGTATATCCGCGGTGCGGGCGTTCCCGATGGCCTGCTGCCGCCCGGAGCCGCAGGTCACGCAGGTCGGCTACCAGGCTGCCAGCTCTGCGACGAACTCGTCGTACGACCGGTTCTTCCCTTCGGGGCGGATGACCTTCCCGTCCGCGCCGAGCGCCTTCTCCATGATGCGGGGAGCGTCCGACACCTGATACGGAGGTCTCCACGAGTGCTCTCTGAGCACTTTCTTGGGGTCGTGGACCTTGGCGAGGTCACAGCCTCTGTACCGGGCCTTGAGGGCCCAGCTGGAATTGACCTTGGTGAACGCAGAGGGGAACTGCATAAGCCATGCCTCCATCTCGAAGGCCGCCAGTGCAATTGCCAACGGGCACGCGAAGGCATTCCGGAGTTCGGCGCTGATACGTCTGCGGATCTCGCGATACTTCTCCTCGTTCACCAGGTCGAGGTCCACGTGCACCACGATGCCCGCCAACTCCGCCCGCGCGGATGCGCCCTGCACCAGTGTGCGCAGTCTGTCGATGCGCGGGGTCAGCTGCTTGTCGGCGTCCCTGAGATAGGTCTTGTCCCGGAGATTGACGATCTTTGCGTCGGGGCGGAAGGCCCGAACGAGGTGCCGGAGGACCTCCCGGTCGAAGTTGCCCTCGCCCGCGACGACTATGACGGAGTCCTTCTTCCCGCCGGTCTTTCCCTTGCCTTTCACAGCCCGCCCCCCAGCGTGTTCGCGAACCACAGTTCCCCGATGGGCATGCCCTCGGACGCTTCGATGACCTCGCGCACCTCGTCCGGTGTGAGCGCCGGGATGCGCGACGCCCCGTCCGCGTCTCTCTCGCAGACCACGAACTCGTCCGGGGTCAGTTCACTGACGAAGACGGGAGAATGAGTGGTGACCAGGAACTGCGCCCGGCGGCTCGCCTCCCGGAGTCGCACCGCGAGGAGTTCCAGTGCGTGCGGATGGATGCCGTGGTCGATCTCCTCGATGCAGGTGAGAGCCGGCGGCTCGGGATCGTGGAAGATCGACAGCAGGCACAGGACGCGCACCGTTCCGAAGGAGGCGTCTTCCAGCCGGGTGCGCCCCCGCAGGCCCTCTTCCTCCAGCTCGATCGAGAGATGGTCGTACGTCCCCGGGGTGTCCACGATGTGGATGTCGCGGATGTGGGGGATCACCGCTCTGATGTCCTCCAGCAGTGCCTCCCAGATGTACCTGCGGCCCTCCTCGTCCCTGATGGCTCGGAGCGTCTTGAGGAAGTCCGCGAGGTTGGAGGCGTCGTCCTTCAGGTGGCGCCCTGACCGGGTGATCGCGGAAGGCTTCCGCGCGGCCCGCACGTCCGGATCGAAGACCCGGATGCCGGAGAGGTGCCGCCTGATCTCTTCCACCGCGTGGGCCGTTGGGCTGTCCGCGGTCCAGGGCAGTGGCTGGTGGAGTGCGGACGCCATCCGGTCCAGGTCGGTGGTGCCCTTCAGGACGTCGGCTGCCAGGGAGCTGTTGATCTCCGCGGCCGCGCTCTTCAGGTTGAGCGAAGTTTCCGTTTCTTGCCGCGGGTGCTGGGTGAACCGCTCCTGCCGGTAGAGGACATGGTCGCGCGTCGGCACGCGACGCCGGTTGACGCTCAGCTCGTAGCTGTCCGGGTGTTCCTTCGACGCGAAGTCCGACCAGATGCCCTCGATGCCGATCGTTATCCGGGACACCGGTCTGGATCCGCCTCGAAAGCCCACGGCCTCGAAGCCGCCTCGCCCCTCCAGCGCCAGTTCGATGCCGTCTTCGGACACGCTACGCAGGAACTCCAGAGCGTGGAATACGTTCGACTTGCCCGCCGCGTTCGGACCGACCATGACGGTCAGCGGCCCGAGAGGCAGTTTCGTGTCGGTGAGGGTGCGGAAGTTCCGCACGGTCAGACCGAGTATCCGGTGGTTCACGCCTCGCGCCCATCGTGGAACGGCCAGGCGATCGCGCGCCCGGTCAGCGAATTGTTCGGCGCACGGCAGACGGTCCTGAAGCGTGCCGCTGAGTGCCGCTCAGTTCCCCACGTGAATCGTCCACTTGGCGCGTCCGACCACCGAGCATCACGAAGCGTACAACTTGCGTCACACCGCCACCAGGTACTTGAACACTTCGGCCAGGCGGGCCGAAATCGCGCTCTTTTCAAGTGCTTCGTGGTGAACGGAATCTGGTGGGAAGGGATGCGCACGGACGGTGCCGAGGGGGAGCCGCGATGTCCGGACCGCTCTATGTTCCCGTTCTGCCGACCAGGCCGCACGCGGCCGGGGTCTTCCGGCGGTTGTGGCCGGACGTCCAGGCCGCGATCAGGCCGCTGTGGAACCTGCCGCCGTTACCCGGGGCGGCCCCGGAGACGTTGCCCACGGTGGTCGGCAAGTACGTCGGCCCGGCGAGTGCCGTGAGCCGCCACGGCGGATGGATCGACGCTCCTTTCGGCGAGGATGCCCAGACCGCCGCGCTTGCCGAAGCACTCTCCGTTTACTGCGAGTTGGGACGGCTGCGGCCGGTGACCGGCCCGGAGAGGACCGAGGCGCAGCAGTGGGCGGCGGTGGAGACGGCCCGGCGCTGTCTGCGCGGACTGGGTGTCCGGGTGCGGGTCACGGGGGAGTGGGACGGTCGCCTCGGGGAGGATGTCCGGGGCCTGCTTGCCCGTACCGGTCCGGAGGTGTCCGTGGATCTGCTGCTCGACATGGGCGCTGTTCTTGGCGATCGGCCCGACGCGGGCAAGGAGGCGCTGCGCGCCCTCGATGCGCTGATGCCCTTGGCGGTCTGGCGGAGCACCGCTCTGCTCGGAGGGGGCCTTCCCCGGGTCACCGCCGACATGCTGGCGGACGGGTCGTGTGAGCAGGCGCGGGCGGAGTGGCGCATGTGGCACGAGGTGCGCGCGACGGGCCGGGCCTACGCCCCGCTGCTCGGTTACGGCGACTACGGGGTGCAGCCCCCGAGTGCCCTCGCGCAGGCCCCGGCACCCGGGAGGAAAGGCGGTCCGCCCTGGGGCGTACTCCGCTACACCACCGACAGTTCGTACCTCCTGTTCAAAACGCTGGCCCGGGGGTCTGACCGGATCGCCGTCAACCGCGCCGCCGCTCGCCGGATCACCGAACTGCCCGAGTTCCGGGGAGCGGGGGCCGGGCAGGGCGAGGAATGGTTGAGCGCCTGCGCGCACGGCCCGCTCTCGACCGGCGAGGGTGTGGGCGGGCCCACGGAGTGGCTGCGGGCGGGAAACCTCCAGCACATGACGTACGTCGTGCGGAGCCTGCCGGGCGGCTGAGCGGGCCGCCGGGCCGGGCGGCCGGAGCCCGGTCCGCGCCGTCCTCGGCTCAGTCGAACAGCGGTGCCAGCGCGGTCTCGCCCGCCAGGACCCGCCAGGCCGGCACCCGCACCGTCCGGCTCACCGGGCAGGGCTTGGCGCCATGGCCCCCGGAGGGCAGTCCGGTGAGCAGGTCGCCTCGCGCGTGGGTGAGCCGGAGGTGCCGCGCCGGGTCCCCGCCGGGCCCCGGGCCGGGGTCGATCAGCACTGCCGTGTTCTCGCCGGCGTCGGTGTAGAGCAGGTCCACCGGGTGCCCGCCCACCAGCACGGATCGCTCCAGATCGGTGATGCCCTGTGCCGTCAGGTAGCGCTGCACGCGGTCGGTGAGGTCTTCGCGCACTCCGGTCACCGGGCCGGGCGTACCGGCCTCGGCCGTCGCGCCGTCCTCGCCCGCTCCCAGCGGTGCCGAGCGCGCGGCGAGGAGGGCCGGCAGGCCGTTCTGCTCCTGCCAGAAGGCGCGGCAGCCCACCGTGATCAGCTGCGACTTGGCCCGAGTGACGGCCACGTTCCACAGGTTGACCTGGCTCGCGACCCAATGCGTCGTCCGGGGCGGTGTGTTGGGCGCTGCCACCGGGCTGAGCACCATCACGTCGCGCTGCCCGCCCTGGAAGGTGTGGACGGTGCCGACCCGGACCCGGTCGTCGTCCCGCCACATCCGGGCCAGTGTCTCCTTCTGTGCCCGGAACGGTGTGACCACTCCCACCGTCGCCTCCGGCGGGAGGTGTGCCAGCAGCCCGTCGACCACGCGCCGGACGGCCTCTGCCTCCACCGTGTTCCGCCAGGACCGGCCGTCGCTGCCGCGCGCCGATTCCCCGAACGGTACGTCGGCCCAGCCGAGCACCGGTGCCGGATCGGCCGCTCCCACCGGGTCGTGTGCCGGTACCTGTTCCCGCACGTCGGTCAGCACCCGCAACCGGCCGCCGTAGCAGTGGCCGTTGACGACGTCCGCGATCCGCGGGTGGCAGCGGTAGTGCTCGTCGAGGAGCAGCGCGCTGTCGCCGTGCTGTTCGGCAGCGTGGTACGAGGAGTACACGTGGTAGGTGAGGCGGTGGTGCTCCAGTTGCGCGGCGCTCAGCCCGGTCCGCTTCCGCGCCTGCTGCTCCTGCTGCGGTGATACGCCGGGGATGTGCCCGAGCTGCATGGGGTCACCGATGATCAGTGCCCGGCGGGCCCGGAACAGCAGCGGAATCACCGACGGGATGGAGCACTGGCTGGCCTCGTCGATGACCACCAGGTCGAACAGCTTCGGGGTGAGTTCCAGCTGCCGCACCGAGTGGGTGCTGATGGCCCATCCCTTGATGTGCGTCATCAGGTTCTTCTGGCTGCGCTGGTAGCCGGAGCGGCGGCGGAGCGCCTGGAGCCGCTGGTTCATGAGCGCGGTGGCCCGGTCGAGGGCCTCGGTGGACAGCGCGCGGGAGAGTTCCGCCGACAGGTCGGACAGCGTTCCCGCCGTCGCCAGCCGTGACTCCTTGAGCCCTGCCTCGTCCCATTCCCCGTGCCGGCGGACGAGTTCCCGCACCTCCCGCTCCACGGACACGATCCCGGCGAGGGACTCCAGCAGCTCGGGCGGCACCGGTCGTCCCGTCGCCCACTCCGGCCAGGCCGGTCCGTCCCCCTCGGGACACTCCGCCCCCGCCGCGACCAGCGCGGCGAGCGCGCGCCCGCGCCGCCATGCCCCCAGCTGCCACCACCGGGCCGCGGCTGTCTTCCGCGCCCTGCCCGCCCACCGCTCCAGCGGCGCCACGTCGTCCTCGTGCGCCGCCCAGACCCCTTCGAGGAGGGGCCGCGGCAACTCCAGGGCGGCGGCCCGTTCCTCCCGTTCGCGGAGCAGTTCCAGCAGCCGCCTCTCCTCACCGACGCGGTGCGCCGCCTTCGCCCGCAGCCGGTCGGCCGTCCCCCGGGTGTTGCGCAACTCGCCGCCCACGGTGGCCGATCCGCGCCGCGGGGCCCCGGCCGGTTCGGCGAGCAGCCGTTCCAGTTTGGTGGCCTCCCGCTCCAGCGCCTCCGCGTTGCCCGTCCGCATCAGCAGGCCGGGCGCGATGTCGTCGCAGCGCTGGGCGACGACGTTCACGGCCTCGTTGTTGGTGGAGGCGACCAGTACCGACTGCCCGGCGGCGACGCAGGTGGTGACGACCGCCGTGACGACCTCGCTCTTGCCCGTGCCGGGCGGCCCGGTCGCCACCGTCAGTGGCTGGGTCATCGCCGAGGAGATCACCTGCTCCTGGCTCTCGTTGCACGGCCCCGGAGCGACGGGCGCCACCGGCTCCGCCGCGGCCGGAGCGGGGTCCTGCCGGGCCCCTCCGCTCAGCAGCGCGTCCAGGGCGGTGCCCGTGATCTGGGCGGTCCGCGTGGAGATCTGGAGCAGGTTGTCCACCAGCGCCTGGGTGGCCATGGCCTCCGCGCCCGACGGCACCAGCAGCACGGCCGCGTTGTGCGCGCCGGGCCGCAGTGCCTGCATGACCGTGCGGTCGCTCAGCGCGGACGGGTCCAGCGGTTCGAGTTCCGGCAGCCCCAGCTCCTCCAGCAACTCCCTTACGGCGCGCAGCATCTGGGCGTCGTTGCCCTCCTGCCAGGCGGGCTGCCAGCGGGCGACCAGGTCGGCGGCGTCCCCGGCGTCCAGCAGTTCCGCGACGACGCCGCTGTGCAGCGACGGCACGCCGCTGGGCCGAAGCACGTCCCGGCCGTCCTCGTCCGGTGCCAGCTCCATCTGCTGGATGAGCAGCGGCGCCAGCTCCACCGTCGCGCGCCGTCCCCGGCCGCCGTCCCGCGCGGGCAGCGTGACCGCCGGGTAGCCGTACCAGTACTCCTGCCGCGACCCCGCCTGGGCGTCCGATCCGGTCTTCCCGACCTGTGGCCGGGGCAGCGATCCGGGCGCGACGATGTGTGGTCCGCGGCCCGACTGGATGGTCTCCTCGCCCTGGGCCAGCAGGAAGTACTTCGTGTCCCGTCCGCCGTCCCGGTCGGGCCGCATACCGGCCGCCGCCTGTGCGGTGAGGCAGTCCGCGTAGTACCGCAGCAGCCGCTCTCGGTCGACGCCGTCCCGTTCGTCCGCCTCGGCTAGCTCCCGGGCCTTCAGCAGCGCGGGGGAGCGCGGGGCGGCCCCGGCGGCGTCGTGGGGGAGCGCGGGAAGCCGCACGGGTCGCGCCACCGACCGGGCGAAGGGAAGGCTCCGGGTGGCCCGGAACGTGGACTTGGTGGGCCGCTGCTCCTCCGGCACGCCGTCGCGGGTCATCTGTGCGGTCAGGTACTCGAAGAGGTCGTCCGGGGTGATCCAGCCGCCGCCCTTGATCCGGCCGTTGCGCAGTCCCTCGACGATCTCCCCGGTGAACCGGGAGGTGCCCAGGCTCGACCCCGGCGGCGCCATCGCGGAGGCCGCCTGGAGGGCGTCGGACGCGGTGATGAAGTACACGCCGGTCGGCCGCAACAGAGTGCTCGGCGCCGGCCGGTCCGGTTCTCCCGACGGGCCCTTGGCGGTCCAGCCCTGGACGACGGAACCGCTGGAGCAGCAGTCCAGCAGGACCAGTTTCGAGGCGGCCCGGCAGGACTGGAGCATCCGCTCCAGGAACTCCGCCGGTACGGCCGTACCCGGCAGGTCGGCGGGGTCGGTGTCCCGGGGCAGGAAGTACAGCTGGCCGTCCTGCTCGCAGTACTCGCCGTGCCCGCTGAAATAGAGCAGCGCGGTCTCACTGGGCTGCCGGGTCTCCAGGAACGTCTCGACGGCGTGCAGCATCTCCGCGCGCGTCGGCTCGGCGGCCAGCGCGCACTCGTTGTACATGCCGATCTCGGTGTTCTCCAGCACCGCCCGCATGTAGTGCAGGTCGGCGCGCACGGCCGGGAGGTCGGCGTACGTCTCGCTGTCGTACGTGGAGACGCCGACAAGTAAGGCGTGGCGGTCGTTCTCGGTCATCGCCGCTCAGCCCGCCGTCGTGCCGTCGTCGCCGTCCTCCGCGAGGAACCGCTCGACCAGGGTGTCGTCCTCGCGGGCCTGTTTGCCGGTGATCTGCAGGGTCGCCCCGTCGGGCCGCTTGACCACGAGGGTGCGCTGCGGCACCCGCGCCAGCCACACCTGCACCAGCGCGGCGACGAACGAACCGGCGCTCAGCAACAGCCCGACGGTCTCGGCGGACGGGCCGCCCTTGTCGCCGGCCCCCGCCGGGCCGCCGGGCGCGGGCAGGTCGAGCCTGGCCGTGGGATCCAACTCGGCCAGGTTTGCGAGGAGTTCGCGCGCCTCCTTGCGGGCACGCAGCGGGTCCTCGTCGACGACGGAGAGGCGGTATCCGGTGTGGAATTCGGGCATGGCGGTCTCGTGCTCCCCCTGGGTTCACCGGCTCCTTGCCGGGCGAACGAGACTAGTGCCCGGCACTGACACCGGCCGCCCACGGGAGTTTGCCCTCCGGGCCGTTGGCGTGAAAGTACTTACCGATGGCCGGGTCCCGCGCGTCTCATGTCCGGCGCAGTTCCGCCCAGACCGTCTTGCCCGGTGCGCCCACGCGCGGGGCGACCGCCCAGCGGGTCGCCAGTCCCGCCACGATCAGCAGGCCCCGGCCGAACTCCGCGTCGCCCGGCGGCTCCCGGTCGGAGAGCAACGGGACGCGCTCGGTCCGGGTGTCGGTGACCTCGACGCGCAGGGTGCCGGCGCCGTCGGTGAGCCGCAGGTGGAAGTCCCGCCCGGCGACGTGTCCGTGCCGGACGGCATTGGCGACCAGTTCGGCGGTGATCAGGGTGAGGGTGTCGTTGACCCGGCCGCCGTACGGGTGCCCCCACGCGTCGAGCCGGTGGGAGACCAGCCTGCGGGCGAGGCGCGCGCCGCGAGGCGAGGAGGTGAAGGCCATCACGAACTCGTGGAGCGGGCGGGCACCCTCGGCCTTGGCCTGGGATTCGCCTGCCGCTTCGGCCTCGTGGGGTCGCCGTGCGGAGGAAGTTCGGCTGTTCATGTGGTCCACGCTGCCGGTGCCGCCCTAGCGTGACCAGATACGGCGCGCACACGGAGAGTGGCTGTGGGCGTCCGGTACGCGGGTGTAGGCGGGACGGAGCGTGACGGCCGGCGCGGGGATGCGTTGGCCGTGGGAGGTGTACGGGGATGAGCGAACCGACGGACGAGACGGGCCAGGCGGACGAGACGTCAGGCTACGTCGACGGGGACGGTGACGAGCGGCAGCCGGAACCGGACGCCGGCTCTGGCATTCTGCGGGTCTTCGGGCGTCAGTTGAAGCGGTTCCGGCTCCGGGCGGGGCTGGAGCGGTCCGAGTTCGGCGCGCTGACGGGCTATTCGGTCTCCACCATCGCCGCGTACGAGCAGGGGCGCCGCGTCCCGCCGCCGAGGTTCATCGACCAGGCGGACGAGGTGCTGGACGCGGGCGGGGTCCTGCTGGAGATGAAGGAGGAGGCGGCGCGGGCCCAGTATCCGGCGTTCTTCCGCGATGCGGCTCGGTTGGAGGGGGAGGCGGTTGAGCTGCATGTCTACGCGACGAAGGCCGTGCCGGGGCTGCTTCAGGCCGAGGAGTATGCGCGCGCAGTGTTCACCATGTGGCGGCCGCTGCTGGCGCAGGACGTTATCGAGGAGCGTGTGGCGGCCCGCCTCGCCAGGCAGGAGATCTTCGCTCGCATGCCTCAGCCCACCATCAGCTTCGTCATCGAAGAGTCAGTGCTGAGGAGGCCACTCGGGGGGAGGGCGGTCATGCGGGGCCAGTTGGAGCATGTTCTGCTCTATGGCCAGCGTCGCAACGTCGAAATCCAGGTGGTGCCAATCGACTTGGAGGAGCACGCTGGACTTGAGGGGCCTTTCACCTTGATCGAGACGCGTGACGGGCGGAGGATCGCCTACGTGGAGGGGTACAAGGACAGCCGCCTGCACACCGAGCGCAAGGCAGTCCGGGAGCTTGAGGAGCAGTACGGCATCCTCAGGGCTCAAGCGCTCACCCCACGTGCGTCACTGGCCTTCATCGAAAAGTTGCTGGGAGAACAATGAACGCCGAGAAGTCCACCACGTCTGCGTTGGCATGGTTCAAGAGCAGTTACAGCACGGGCTCGGGCGGGGAGTGCATCGAGGTCGCCGTCTGTCCTCATGTCGTCCATGTACGCGACTCCAAGGACGTAGCCCGTCGGGGCCTTGCGGTTGATGCTGAGGCTTGGGCGGCGTTCGTCGGCTTCGTCAGTCAGTAAGCGATGGGTCTGCCCCTGGCTCTGCACCGGGGGCAGACTCATGTCAGGCCGTGTTGGCCGACTATGCCTTTGTCTTCTCGCGGACGGGCGGAGTCCAGCGCCCGGCGGCGATCTCGGCGTCCATCCGGGCCTGGAAGTGGGCATGTGCGGCTCGCATCTCGGCCTCGCGGTCGGCCTTGTAGAAGGGGGCCTGGTAGCCCTCGGGGGGCGGGGTGTGCTCCGGGTCTTCCAGGTGAGCCATGAGGTCGAGGTAGTCCTGCTTGGTCTGACCATGCCCGTAGGTGTTGAAATCGGCGGCGATCTTGCGGCCGTTGGCGTCGAACCAGGTTGCCGACTCGTAGTCGTACAGCTGTGGGTAGCGCGACTTGAAGATCGCGGCGAGCTGGTCGGCAGTGATCCCGAGCCAGACGGCGACTAGGGCGTCGAGTTCCACGAGCGCGGCGCGGCGCTCGTGCTCAGTGCGGAGCGGGGTGTCGTATTGCCAGGCCGATTGGAAACCGGCGGCGAGGGGCTTCACGTTGGGCCAGTCGGGGTTGGCCCAGTCCTCGTAGCCTGCCCAGCGGGGGTCGAACAGTTCGGCCCAGAGGGGGGCGTAGTGGGTGGTGAGGGCGTTTAGTCGGAGTGTGCGAAGGAGGAGGGCGGGGGCGAGGGGGTGGTCCGGGTCGGGAGCCAGCATCTTCAACGCTTCGCCCGTCATGAGATTGGCCCGGCCAGTGATTCGTAGGAGATAGTCAAGTGGGAGAGCGCCCCAAAAACCAGCATTGAGCACTGTGGCGCAGTTATTCGACAGTGCCATGCTGTGCACACCGTGAATATGAGCTGGGCCGGGCGGAATGAGGGCGGCATGAAGGCAGCGGCTGCTATCAAAGGGGATCATGATGCGCCATGCCAGCCGGAAATACTCGGTAAATGGCCTACCGAGCCACGAATCCTGGGCCGCCAAGTATGTTGCCTGATCGGTGGCTCGAACATAGTTAGTTACGGGAGTATAGCGTTCGGGTAGCTCCCTCGGTGAGAGCAAGTTCCAGTCTCTGTTGCTCCGGCAGGGGATCTTCGGTTCTTTTGAAAATGGAAGTGCTGACGCAAAATGGGGACCTTGGAGGATGACATCCGAGAGCTCCGGGACGGCTTGGTTACTCCAGCGGATCAATCCATCCTTCTTAGCGTTGGCTTCGTCGTACCCCCTTGTGATCATCGGGCGGTAGTCGGCCAGAGTGCTGTGGTAGGCGGCCAGCGCCTCAATGGCTCCTTGCTCGCCCGCAAGGACCGGGTACAGCAATGGGGTTTGTGATGCCCCACCCGTTGACCCCGTCAGGGCCTGCCAACTGGCCAACAAAGCCGAGTCCACATGTACGACACGCTCGCGGTGCGGCCGGATGTCCCACGAGCCGTTGTGCTTGATGCCGGGTGCGACGCCTTGTCCGTCGTGCTGCAGGGAAGCGGGCAGAACTTCAGTGCCACGGAGCTCGCTGAGGTGTAGGAAGTCAGGTTCCTGTGGCGTGCTATAGATGTGCATTCCGAATTCCGCGGAACGGTTAAGGTCCTCGAATGCCCAGTTCGCCGAGTTCACAAAGTGGGCATGCAATCGGAGATGGCGGTAAACGGCGGACCGGAGCACGCCTTCGCGTACGCCACCAAAATGTGTGTCCGGGTGGATCAGACCGGCACTGCCGTGAGACGCGATCTGCTGCCACACCCGAGCCATGAAGGCTCGGTAGAGATCGCCTTGGGTACCCATTAGGAGCGGATAGACAGCTGGGCTGACCAGTGTGGCGACGGCTCCCGCATGAGCGGACAGCTCGTTGAGGAGGAAATGATGACCGTTCAATTGTGTGGCCAACGCCTCTTCCTTGCGGAGCCGCCATTCCGCCACGCTCGGTTTGTCCGCCAGTACGAACCACGGCTCCAACTCCGCCAGAACCAAATCCTCCTGCCATCGAGGCCGAACCCAAGGCGGATTCCCCACCTGCAACTCAAACCCGCCCCGCGCAAACACCTGCGCGAACTCCAGCTCCCAGTGGAAGAACCCCTGCGCCTCCGCCACATCCCGCGCCGTGCCCGCCCACAGGAACCGGTCCGCCAGCGACTGGAACCGGTCCATGCCCATCCACTCGGGCAGCTCGTCCTCGTACACGGACAGGTCGTCCAGCGTCTCGAACGTCGACACCAGCGACTCCTCGGGCACGTCCTGCGTGCCCAACAGCGCCTCGGCGAAGTCGATCCAGTCGTCCAGATTGGCGAGCGGGATGACGTCGCGGCGCTCGCCCCTGATCTGCTCCACGCGGCGGCCGGTGCGGCGGCGGGACACGGAGTCCCGCGTCAGTTTCATCTGCTGGGGCTCGGCAGTGAAGCCCGGCAGGGCGTCCGCCTCCCAGGCCAGCAGAACGTCGTCCGCGCCGGCCGCCGCACCGGCCCCGCCGCTCACTGTCTCGAACTCCGCGGCCCGCGCGGCCAGCGCCTCCGCCCGCGCGTACCGCTCGTCCGTACCGTCCAGCAGCGCGGCGCTCTGCACCGGCCAGAACCACAGCGCGCACCACGTGTCCATCAGCGTCTTGAGGCGCCAGTAGGGGGTGTCCTCCGCCTGGAGGTCGGCCAGAATCGCGTCCCGCTGCACGGCGGCCTTCGGCCGGCGCAGCCAGTCGTCCTCCGCTCCCCACACCCGGATGTCGCGGGAGATGTCCCGCTCCGACAGCTCCAGCCGTCGCACGACCAGACCCCACAGGTACTCGGCGCGGCGGGCCAGGCCCTGGAGCTTGGCCGTCTGCCGGGCCGTCGGGGACTTCGTGACCGCCTTCCGCCATGCGGCCAGCGCCTTCGCCTCCGTCGGAGCGAGTGCCTTCGCCTCCTTCTCAGCGGCGACCGAGCCCCACTCCTTCGCCGGGAGGAGGAAGTGGTGCACCGCGCCTTCCGGGAGCGACGCACCCCCCACTGCCTCGGCCAACGGGAAGCGCTCCGGAGTGGTCCCCAGCCAGCCGCCCTTCTTCAGGCGGTCGGCCGCGTACACCTCGCGCCGGCCGCCGATCAGGGAGTTGCCGCGCCGCAGGTGCAGGCCGAACCAGGGCGCCTCCATGCCGGGATGCATGGTGTTGAGCCACAGCGAGACCTCGGCCAGCTCCACGGCCGTCTCGTTGAGGTCGACGCCGTAGGAGTTGTGCAGCGCGATGTACGCCTTCGCCTTCTGGAGTTCCACGGCGTACCGGTCGGTGTCGATCGACCGCCCCAACTCGACCTGCCTGCGCCGCAGATACTCCGCCGCGACCTGGTTGATCGCCTCGTTGAGGAAGGCACCCGAGCCGAGGGCGGGCTCGCAGATCCGCCAGTCCAGGAGGTCCTTCGCCTCCGTGGTGTCGGTGAGGAGCTGCTGGAGGGCCAGTTGCACGGTGACCCGCGTCAGGGACTCGGGCGTGTAGTACGACGCGGAGGTCTGCCGGTCGCGGCCGGACAGGCGGTAGACGAACGAGCCCGGCGCATGGCTCACCCTGACGTCCTCGCCCGTGTGCCGGTCCCGGCGCCGGACGAACACGGAGTCGTGGTAGTCGTCGATCTTCGACTGGGGGACGAGCCAGGAACCGTCCTTCGGGTCGCCGTGCTTGGCGACCTCGTACAGCTCCTCGCCCGCGATGAAGCCGCTGTACGACATCAGGCCCTCGTAGACCGCGCCGAGCTGGTTGATGCCGAGCTGTGCGTACGAGATGAAGCCGCCGCGCTCCCCGCGCTTCCCCTGGGTGATCATCAGGCTGTGCAGCACCTGGTGGAGGGTGGCGTTGCGCAGCCGGGTGCCCAGGTAACGGACGGCCTCGCCCCGCGCCAGGGCCTCGTCCGAGTCGTGGCGCGGGTCGGGGAGGCAGTCCGCGCCGATCAGGCGGATGGCGTCGCGCTCGAACAGCTTGCTGTGCAGCGGCTCGAAGCGCAGGCCGAGGTCCTCGCTGATCCTCGAGTCCGCCGCGTCGGCGGCGGCCGCCTCCACGCCGTGGGTGCGGCGCGGTCGGTAGCCGTCCTGCACCTTGCGGAACAGCAGGTCCAGGGACTCGTACAGGTAGAAGCCGTTGCGGGCGGTGTCGCCCACCGGCTCCCGCTCGGCAACGAGTTCGCCGAGCCGGCCGAGTCCGTAGCCCTGCTGGTACTCGGGATAGTCGGCGGGCAGGATGCCCAGCTCGGGGCGGGCCTCGGCGTACAGCAGGAACAGGATCCGGTAGAGGTAGCGCAGCGATTCGCGGGTCAACCGGCGCCCGAGATCCGGGAGTTCGCCGATGTCCTCGGGGCGTACGCCCTGCTCGTGCAGCCGCTGGAGGACTTCGTTCGCGATCAGCTCGACGCTCTTGCGCAGGCCGTCGCGGAGGTCGCTGGAGACCCCGACCGCGTGCTTCGCCGACTTGCCGACCAGTTCGGCCAGCGGGTTCTCGCCGCCCTCCTCCGGGGTGCGCAGCGAGTCCGCGCCGAACAGCGCGGCCACGGTGTCGAGTTCGCCGCCCGCCCGGGTGTCGTTGCGCTGGAGCGCGGTGTCGAGGGAGACCCCGAGATAACGGCCCTCGCCCCACACCGCGCGGTCGGCGAGGACGATCACCCCGCCGCCAAGCAGCAGCACGTACCGGGGCGGCTCCTCGCAGGCGAACAGGAAAGCGGCGAGCTTGGCGCCGGTCTCCACCGGGTGCGGCCCGTCCAGCGGCACCGGTTCCAGCAGGCGTCCCCGGCCCTTCGGGTCGAGCGCGGCGTCGGGTTCGGCGGCCCAGCCGCAGTCCAGCGCGACCAGACCCTTCTCGGCGTGGGCGACGGGGACCTCGTACGCCCGTCCCGCACGCTCGACGGAGAGGACGCGCGGCTTCGCGTCATAGCCGAGCGCGCGGAGCACCTCGGCGTTGAGGGCCTGGACCTGTTCCCGCCACTTCGGCGCCCGGTAGGTCAGGACGTCGTCGTCGGTGTCGCGGACGCTGATGATGCCGTCCTCGTCCTCGGGGAGGGCGAAGGAGGACCGCGCGCGGAAGTAGCCCCGACGGAGCGCCCGCAGTCCGGCGCGCGGGGTCACCGGGAGTTCGGTCCGGCCGGGCGTCGGCGCGGTGGACGTCTCCTCCTCGGTTCCCTCGTCGCCGGCGGGCGGCTTCGCCGCCTCCTCGCGCTCCTTCCACCTCTGGAGCAGGCCCGACTTGAGATCCTTCGGCAGCACCTCGGCCAGGTAGTGAGCCGAGAAGTAGTCGCCACGGTTGACCAGGGAGTCGTACGTCATGACAGGGCTTCTCTCAGAGGTTCACAGGCCGGGGTCACAGGGCGGCGCGCGGGGGCGAGTGGCGGAAGGGCGACGAGGACGGGGCGGCGAGGGAGACGGGACGGGTTCCGTCGCCGTTCCCGCGGGCCGTGTCCGTGCCGGCTTCGGTGTCCGGCGCCAGTACCGCGAGGACCCGCAGCAGGGGCCGGCCCGTCGTCAGCAGCGAGTCGGCCAGATCGGCGAGGCGTTTCCGGGTGCGTTCCCCGTCCAGCGTGGGCTGCTCCCAGGCGCCGAGGCGCAGCTTGTACTCCTCGACGGGCCGGCGCAGCGGTTCGTCCCAGGCGTCGCGGTGGGCGTTGAGGAACGCCTCGGCGGTCTCCAGGACGCGGGGGAGGGCCGCGCGCAGGGGCGCGGGATCGCGGTAGCCCCGCTTGTTCGCCATGGCGGGGCCCACACCGGCACGCCGCAGCAGGGACACCATGTCGTCGACGGCCAGCCCCTCCCGGGCGGCCTCCCGCCAGGTCACGCCCATCCACTTCACGACGGTGGGCCGGCCCAGCTTGTTGGAGTACACGCCCTGGACCAGGTAGACCGGCTCCGCCACATTCGACGTGATCATCGGCGCCTCCTGGCGGCCCAGGCCGACGAGAACCTTGTCGGTGAGCCATTCGACGACCGGGTGCAGGTCCGTGAGCAGGGAGATCTCGGGCCAGCTCGACGTGGACGACTGCCGGGCCCGCTGGAGCGAGTGCTCGGCGAGACGGCGGTTGAAGGTCACCAGCAGCCGTTCCCGTAGCCGCTGCTCGCGCAGGTAGTCCGAGGGGAGGGCCTTGAGGCGGTGGACGAGTTCCGCCGGCGGGCGGAAGGACAGCAGCCCGGACTGCTCGTCGCGGTCCAGGTCCAGCCGGTCGCGGGCGTCCGGATACACCTCACGCAGCGCCTCGTCCATGAAGTGGGCGGTGGAGTCGAAGAGGCGAGGGAGTACCGGGTTCGCGTCGGCGGCGTCGGCCGACGACGGCGTTCCGTCCGGAGCCGGCTCGTCACGCTCGTCGGCACCCGGGCCCCCGGCTGTCTCCGCGGTCGCGTCCACCGCGCCGAAGAAGTCCGCGAGGAAATCGTCCAGACCGGCGTCCTGGCCCTCGGCGCCGGCGCGAGGGGTGTCCAGGGACTCGTCGACGGTCCTGCCCCGCAGCAGGTCCTGGATGAGGGATCGCTCCTCGGCCTCCGCCCGGTACAGGCCGGTCACCGCCTCCGCCGTTCCCAGCGAGCGGTGCGCCTGGTCCTCGCGTTCCAGCAGCCGCTCGGCGACCACTGTGTCGTCCTTGGCGCCCGCCACCTCAGTGGTGAGGATCAGCGCCCGGAACTGCGGCGGGTGGGCCTGCCCGTACCGGTCGATACGGCCGTTGCGCTGCTCAATTCGGATCAGCGACCACGGCACGTCGTAGTGCACCAGCTGGTGGCACTGCCGGTGCAGGTTGACGCCCTCGGAGGCCACGTCACCGGTGAGCAGGACCCGGACGGGGGTGTCGGCCAGGCCGAATTCCTCGACGCAGGCCATCT
Source organism: Streptomyces sp. NPDC048434 (assembly GCF_043200375.1). Lineage (NCBI taxonomy): Bacteria > Bacillati > Actinomycetota > Actinomycetes > Kitasatosporales > Streptomycetaceae > Streptomyces > Streptomyces sp. NPDC048434. The sequence continues at coordinate 63,600 of NZ_JBICXQ010000001.1, forward strand.
GCTGCTCGTCCGAGAGGCCGCCGTGCATGACGCGGACGCAGTCGCGGGCCGCGCGGCCACGGAAGCCGAGGGCGGCGGGCAGCAATTCGGCCAGCCACTCCAGGGTCTGAACCCGCTCGGAGAACACCACGACCCGTGTCTCGGAACCGGGCCCCACCCCGATCTCCTCGCGCAACTGCCGTACCAGGGCGGCGAATTTCGCGGAGTCCGTCTCGGTGAGGTCGCCGGCCAGCTCCGACAGCCGGTACAGGGCGGCGAGTTCGGCCTCGGTACCGCGCCGGTCCTCCTTCTTCTCCAGCGTCTTGATCCGCGCGGAGACCGTGGCCCGCAGCGCGGCAGGGGAGGAGAGGAACGACTTCAGCAGCGTGTAGGGGAAGAGAGGAACGGCGCTGACCGAGGTGCCGCCGTCACCGGGCAGCCAGACGGCGGCCAGCTCCTCGAAGATCCGCTCCTCCGCGGGGGTGGCCGAACAGTGCACCGAGCGGGAGGGGCCCCGGTCCGCCCACTGGCCCTTCATCTGCTCGCGGACCTCTGGGCTGATCTTCGTCCGCCGGATGAACAGGTGCTCGATGTCGGCCGCGCGGTAGTTCTCCGCATCGCGGATCGCCACCGGGTCCAGCAGCTGGATCAGTTCGGCGAAGGACCGCGCGTCGCCGTTGTGCGGGGTCGCGGAGGCCAGGATCAGGGCGTCCGTGCGGGGGGCGAGGGTGCGCGCGAGCTGGTTGCGCAGCGAACCGCGGTTGATCAGGTTGTGCGACTCGTCGATGACGACCGCGTCCCAGCGGATCTGCTCCAGATGGTGCTGGTACTGGTTGGTGTTCTTGAGCGTGTCGATGGAGACGATGACCCGCTTGAACGAGGTGAACGGGTTGCGGCCGGCCGGGATCTCCCGCTGGATCCGCTCGATGCCCACCGAGTCCAGCCGCACCAGCGGGATCGCGAACCGCGTCCACAGCTCGTGCTGGAACTGCTCCAGCACATGCTGCGGGGTGACCACCAGGATGCGTTCGCCCCGGCCGCGGCGGATCAGCTCGGCCAGGGTCAGGCCGATCTCCAGGGTCTTGCCGAGGCCCACCACGTCCGCGATCAGCAACCGCGGGCGCAGATTGGCGCCGGACAGGGCCAGCTGGGCCGGGCGCCGCTGGTAGGGGAGCGGATCCATCAGGAACGAGTCGGCGAGCGCCAGGCGGCGTTCCGACTGGGGCAGGGCGGTGCGGCGCAGCACCGCCTCCAGGAACAGCCGGGAGCGGCGGTAGTTCGGGGAGTCGTCCATGACGAGTCTGGTCGCGCCCGGGTCGAGCAGTTCGATGCGATCAAGACCGGAGAAGAACACGGCTTCCTGGTCGCGGACGAACTCCGACACGCCGGTGACCTCGATGCGCGTCCCGTCGTCGGACGTCGGCATCGAGCTCTTGACCAGCCACTCCTCGTCCCGCACGACCACCAGGGCACCGGCCGGGTACTGCTCCTGGTCACTCGTGGTGCCGCTCTGCTCCGCGATGGTCTGGACGGCGGTCACCGGTGGCCTCCTGAAGCGGGTCGATCGTGTGGGTGCGGGCCCTCTTCGGGGCTCGCCCATTATCGCGGGTCTCAGGGGCGTACGGGTCAGAAGGGTGTACTGGCCGCATACGCCTCGCGCAGCCGCCGCGCGGTGGTCCGGGCCTGTGCGGAACTCCGCAGGGAGGGCCGGTCCGCTCCGCCGCGTCTGGCCGCGCGGCGTGAGGACAATTGCGCGGCGGAGCTCGCGGCGGTCGGGTCCTGGGCCGGACCGGCGGCGGTGGCCCCGGCCCGGGACCGGGCCCGAGAGGCAGGCGCAGAGTCGGCACAGGCATCGGCGAGCGGCTCCGGCGGGGTGCCGACGCGGCGGAACAGGAGGCGGGGATCGGCGGGCGGCTCCGCCGGAGCGGGCACGGGTGACACCTCGGGGCCGGCCGGGGAGTCGTCCTGCCGTCGCCGAGTCGGCGGGGGGCCCGCCGCTTCCCGCTCCTTCTCGGCAGGCGGAGAAGCGAGAGGAGTCCCGGCCGTCCCGGACGCTGAGCGCGCCTCCGGCCCGGACGCCCGGTCGACGGCGAGGAGATCGTCCAGGACGTGAGTGGGAGCGGCCGTGTAGGTGGTGAGCCTGCGGCGTGCCTGGGCGACCTTCAGCCCCTGCGCCTCGATCAGCGCGCGGCATTCGCGGACGACCCCGGCGAGATCCGGCCGGTCCTGCGGACGGTGGGCCACCATGGCGGTGAGCAGCGGCACCAACTCGTCCGGGACCCCGGACAGATCGGGTGCAAACGCAGGGTCGACGACCTGGTGGAACAGCAGATGGATGTTGTCCGCACGGTAGGGCGGATGGCCCGAGGCAGCGAACAAGAGGACCGCGCCCAGCGCGTACACGTCGACCGCGGGTGTCAGGGGCTTCTCGCCGTTGGCCTGCTCGGGCGGCATGCAGGAGGGTGTGCCGACGACCGTGTGCGGTGCCGTCAGCGACACACTCGACTCCGCGAACACCGCGAGCCCGAAGTCGATCACCTTGGGTCCGTTCGGCCCGAGCAGCACATTGGCCGGCTTCAGATCACGGTGCAGCAGACCCTGCCGGTGCACGGTCGCCAGGGCCTCGGCCAGGGTCGCGCCCAGAGCCGCGGTCAGCAGCGCGGGCAGCGGACCGTGGGCGGCCACGTGTCGGCTCAGGTCGAGGCCCTCGACGTACTCGGTCGCCAGCCACGGGCGCTCCGCCTCCGGGTCGGCGTCCAGGAGGGCGGCGACCCGGGCACCCCAGATCGTCTTGAGGATCTCCACTTCCTGCGCGAATCTCGTCCGCGTCTCGGAGTCCACCACGGACGGCTTGATCACCTTCACGGCGGCCGGTTCGCCGCCGGGTGACTCGCCCAGATACACCTGGCCCATCCCGCCCTGCCCGATCCGGCCGAGCAGCTCGTATCCGCCCAGCTCGGTGGGGTCGTCGGGGCTGAGGGGGGCGATGTGCACCTGAGGCCTCACTTTCAGCACGGTCGAAACGGGGCAGGCAGCACCTGCCAAGCTAGACCACGCCCGGAGGGGAAAGCATGCCACTCAGCTCGGGTGACTCGGGCGAACCCTGATCCGGGCTGCGGTGAACGCGCGACGGTTCCGCAGGGCGGCCGCCTCGCGTCACTCTTCGTCGGCCGTGCCGGTGCGGGTGCCCGGCTCAGCGACCGGAGGCGGCGTCGACGGAGCCTGCGTCGGCTCGGGCTGGCTGCCGACGGGCCGGTACCCCCTCTTCCCGTTGGGGTCCAACTGCGGTCGTGTCTCGGTCACCTGTCGTGTCTCCCTCTTCGGCCCCAGGAGGTACCTCGACGAAGTCGAGGAACTCCACATCGTCCATCCGAATATAGATCCCACCGGAATGCGGCAGTGGGTGTTCGAGCGATCCGGCGCCGGACACGGTCCATGTGGTCTGCAGATACAGGTCTGCGGCTTCCGGGTAGCCGGAGGTGTAGGACCTCTCCCCGTAATATCCGCCCACCCAGAGGCCGCTCTTCAGACGGGCACGTACCAGACAGTGGCTCCGACGCTGGAAGACCTTGTCCCATGCCGTGGGGATCGGGTCGTAGGTGGACCGACTTCCTCGAGAGCTCAGCCAGGAGGCGAGCCAGGCGGCGGCGGCCGGCACCACGATCAACAGGGTTGTCGCCGCCAGTGCGGTGATGCGAGGGTTGTCGGCTGCGCCGGTCAGCCAGCCCCGGCGTCGGTCATAGACGAGACGCACCAACCACGGGCCGGCGAGCAGGACGTAAAGGGTGTCGAGAGCGATCCCGGCGGTGACGGCTCGGAGTATGCGCTCTCCGAGATCTCTGTGACCCGGCACCGGACCACGGGAGCGTTCACGGACGAACTGGTAGGTCACGCCGGGGAGTACCAGAAGGAGAACGATCACGACCTGGGTGACCGTGGTGGGCGCGTGCGGCATCGTCGTATGCCTTTCCGAACAGCGGGTGCAGGATCCTCGCGACCTGGTGGCCTGATGTCCCTGATCCCACGATGACTTGCGGGTACCGCAGACATACTGGCGTGGCGAATGCTCACTGTCGGGGAGGTCGGAACAACTGATGCGGGACCATCTGCTTCGGATACGCACCACGTGGGTCGACAGTCTCGCAGCTCGGGTCTGCCACGAACTCAGACCCGACACATGCCGTTCCCAGATGTTCCCCCCGTGGGTCGCGAATGACCCACTGACGCTTGCCGCCGTGCTGACCCGCATTGCCATGGAGGACATCGGGTGCCGCTCTCCGCAGGCCATCGGCGATCAGCTCCGATCGACCGGTCTCGTCCTCCCAGGGATTCCCGGAGCGATGGTGGCCCGCGACCTCGTCATGCCGGTCCTGCGCACGGTTCGCCGTGATGGCGTGCCGTGGGAATGGTGGTGGGACGTTGGCGGACTCCATGCCTTGCTGATCGAGTTGTGGGCTGGACGCCGACTGTCGACACATTCACCGGAGAAGGTCCGCGACGAACTCACGGCAGTTTGGTGCTTTGAGGACGACCGGCTTGTCGACACTGTCCTGGACAACGCGGAGGATCCCTTCACCTTCCTGCCCCCGGATCTCCTGCACGAGTCCGCCACCGGAACGGCGAAGGTGTGCGCGGAGTACCTCGTCACCAGAGACTTGATGAAGATCACCCTCCCTGACGCTTTTCTGAGCACCAGGCCGGGGCTGGCTGACCGACCGGACCTCATGGAGGTCGCGAAGCGCTGGCACCACCGCATCGATCTGGAAGAGACCGTTCATCGCCTCAGGGCTCTCTCGCCAGACCTGTTGACGGGTTTACGCAGGGACCTCGACGCGTGGGACGCCCAGATGGGTCAGCTGGCATCTCACCTGACGGCACATGAGCTCAAGCTGATCGTGACCACGACGGAGGATGAACGGTACGGCGAGGAGTGCCTTCGGGCGGGTCGGGGCCTGCATCGAGCCGAACTGTACCCGGATGACGCTTTGTTGTGGCAGCCGGATTCCGTCGCCCGGGACCCCTCGGTACCCGACTGGATGGCCGAGGAAGTCATCACTTGCGGAACCCGCTTCTTCCACACACAGGCAGGTCCTCACCCCGTCTGGCTGGCCACAGTGGAGACGGACACGCATATGGCGGCCGTGCGGACGTTCATGGAGCCGCCAACACGGTATGGCATCGGAGTCGAGGACTACGGTGACGGCCTGAGGCTGTGGTTCGAGTTTCCCACGCTTCCGGCCGACCCCGATCCTCCGTTCCAGGCCCCGTACACCTACTCCCTCTCCTGGGTGGAACATGCTCTGGAGCTCCTGCATCTTGCGACCGTTGGGTACGCCCGCCTCAGTGTCGTCCGGCTTGTCGGCGACGGTGAGCTCAGGGCAGTCGGCAGCATCTGGCTCGGGCTGCCGGAAGAGGTGTGCGCCCGGGCCAAGGAAGCCGCGATCGCAGCGCTCCGTCGGCTGGTCGGGGACGAGACGCAGACCATAAGGCAAAGGATCGCCCTAGAGGGGCACGATCAGGCCGCAGAGGTCGCCTTCCAGACCTGTGAAACCGCGAAGGGCGAGGACATCCACGATGAGCTCGCCCTGGAGTCCGACGCCGATGAGTACGAATCCTTCATGGCCGCCGCACGGCACCTCGCCTGGGTGCGTTCTCGGCATGCCGCTGGCCTGCTTGACGGGAAACGCCCGTCGGATGAAGACGCGGAGCTGAAGGCAGCTGTTGAGGCCAGGCAGCGCCACCTTGAACTGCTTCGGGCGGCCACAGGGCGAGGTAACGGCAAGACGCGATGGAGTCACCGCTCCGACAAACCCTCTGTGGACGAACAAACAGCGTTCGTCCATCTCATCAACCGGTACGGAACCCTCCAGCTCGCGGTGTGCCGGACCCGTGCGGGCCACTCGCACTTTGACCTGGTGTCGTGTGAGGAGTTCCCCCTGGGGCCTCTCGCAGGCGCAGTTGATGAATGGGCACGGCAATCACCGGATCACCCTCGACGTGTGTGGCACGACTACCTGCAGCAATTGGTCGCCGAGTGCGGAGGGCTGGCACGAGCCATCATCGAGACGGCCGCGCCTCGTGAGTTCCGTCGGCTGGTGCTCAGCCCCACGGCTCCGATGGAGCTACTGCCCCTTCACGCAGCTCCGGTCGACAGCGCCCGCACCTCGACTCTGATCGATGCTTTCGATCAGGTGGTATACGCCCCCACGGCTCGAGTCGTGTCCGCCATCGAGAGTTCCCAGCGGCACGCGGCCGTGGTCGAGGTGCTGGTGGTGGCACACGGCGGTGGTCACCTCCCCGGCCTTGAGCTGATCAGCGGGCCCCTGTGCGAAGCCGACGTGATCGCCGACCTCCACAACAGCGTGGAAGTCCTCACGCAAGAGGAGGCGACCCCGGACCGCGCTCTGCACATGATGTCCATGGCCCGGATCGTCCATGTCGCGGCACATGGCCTCACACACCCGAATCGCTGGGCTGCCGGACTCGCTCTGCACGGCGATTCACTCGGTGGAGCCATGCTCACTTCCAGCGGGGTCCTCGCTGACGGAGTCTTCTCCAGTGTCGACCTGGTCATCCTGAACGCTTGCAGAACGGGCACGCATGAAGGCACCGGTCGTACCGTGCAGACCTTGCGCAGCATCGAGTCCGCGTTTCTCGCCCGCGGTGCAAAGGCAGTCGTCTCCACCCTATGGGACATCACTGACCTGCAAGGTGTCGTGTTCTCCGCTGTGCTCCACGCACATCTCGGCGTCGGCGCGGACTCCCACACCGCTTACGCCCGCACCATCCGCTACCTACGCGAACATCGGTGGCGAGTGTCCTCAGAGGCAGGTCCGGTGTTCGCCGCCGAATCAGCCATCGGCGCGATCCTTCCGGACTGGCGGAGCCATATTGACCAACAGGTCGACGAGAACCCGCTGTTCTGGGCCGCATTCAAGATCACCGGAGTTGTCTGAGCCACTGCTCATAACCGCTCCCTTTCGGCATGCCGTCAGGCTCGGAGTTTGTCCACGCCGGAAAGGAAAGGCTTTGCTACGTCAGCGCTCCGGGCTGTGGTCCCGTCGATGCTCGGCCGGGCACCGCTGCCACAGTTCGATGAGCGTCGCGAATCGTGAAGTGACCCGCTGCGAATCGCTTGTCCGCGAAGTCGACCGCGACGACTTGTTCCATCACGGTCAACAGGTGTGAGGACAGCGATACGTTCTGCGTGGGCGACTGTCAGTCGGTACCTCAGCTGTCCTTCGCGACTGGTCACCGGGAGTGAATCCGTGTAGTCGCCCGCCTCGGCGTAGGCAGACGGGAGCCTGAGGAGGTCGTCGGCGAGGCCGACGATGGCGGCAGGCGTGAACGCATCGCCGTCCTCCCTGTCGAATTCGGCGAATGCACGCTCGGCCGTCCGGACCGAGGCCCGCATCATCTCGGCTGGGTCCAGGGCATCTCTCCTGGCCACTTCCCGGCCCCACTTGGTCGACGCTGCAGCGCCACCACGGTGACGCTCGTTTGACGCTCGGGGAGGCAGACGGCCGCTCAGAGCGGCCGTGAACGTACGCTGGCCTGCGGCTATGATGCTTCCGCGTTATGGCACGTCTTTCCTATGACGCATCATGTGGAGTGTGTTTCAACGACCGGCTATTTCCCTCAGTTCGACAGGGCTGCTCGGGACCGAGGCGGCCCGTGGTGGGCTCCTCCAGCGAAAGCACCTCGGGTTCACGTGCCAGGTCGATTCGGCACCGCATACCGCCCGAGTAGTTGCGCGGCAGCTTCCGGGCGGAACCGAGCACCTTGCCGGTCGGCACCTCCATCGTCACCTCGTCCACAGTCACGCGTCGAGCTGAACCTCATGGCAAATCAATCGACGTGGATCGCGGCGGTCAGCGGGGAAGCCGGACGTCGCTGGCAGGTCCGAGCTCCATTGGAAGGCCAGCGGTCAGCGGATAATGCCTTCCGGGGCAGTCGCAACAGCATCGGTGCGGGCGATGCCACGAAGAAGCTCTTGGTGGGGCCACGCTGGAAGGAACGGGTCCAGGGGTTTACTGGCCCGCGACGACCAGGCCGGCCTCGTAGGCGAAGACGGCGGCTTGTGTGCGGTCGCGGAGGCCGAGTTTCACCAGGATGCGGCTGACGTGGGTCTTCACGGTCTGTTCTGCGATGACCAGGCGGGCGGCGAGTTCGGAGTTGGACAGGCCCTGGGCTATCAGGCCGAGTACCTCGGTTTCGCGCTCGCTGAGGTCCGCGACGCGCTCGCTACGGAGGCGGGGCGTGTGCATCCGGGAGAATTCCTCGATCAGTCGCTTGGTTACCGTCGGCGCGAGCAGGGCTCCGCCCCGGGCGATGGTACGTACCGCGTCAGCGAGTTGATGGGCCGAGGAGTCCTTGAGGAGGAAACCGCTCGCTCCGACGCGCAGGGCCTCGTAGACGTACTCGTCGGAATCGAAGGTCGTGAGGATGATGATCTTGACGTCCGGGTTGTCTTCGGTGATCCTCAGCGTCGCTTCCAGGCCGTTGAGGACGGGCATCCGCACGTCCATCAGCACGATGTCCGGGGTGAGTTCCCCGACCTGGTGGACCGCGTCCTCGCCGTTCACGGCCTCGCCCACCACGTCGATGTCCGGCTGTGCATTGAGCAGGATGCCGAAACTCTCCCGGATCAGGGTCTGGTCGTCGGCGACCAGTACGCGGATCGTCATACAGCCTCACCCTCGTTCGTGGGCAGAGACGCCGTCACTTCGTACCAGCCGTCTTCTCGTGGCCCGATCTTCAGGGTGCCGCCCGGTGTGGAAGCCCGCTCGCTCCTGCCCAACACGCCGTGCCCCTCCCCGTCTGACGCCGCGCACCCGTTGCGGGCTGTTGGAAACACGTAGGCGGATGTCAGTCCGGCCGTAGGATATCTCGAACTCGACCTGGCAGCCCGGGGCATGGTGCAGGGCGGGCTCGGCGCCTCCTGGACGATCCGGAACGCCGACAGCTCCAACGTGCGGGGGCAGCGGCAGCGGCGCCACCAGCGAAAGCCATCAGGCCGCCATGGGCTACACCAGAGTCGGCACGATCGCAGGGGCTTTTGCGCAGGCGAGGACCGCGGCGCGCACCCACATCCGATCCAGCCGTCCGAGACGGCCAGGGTGTTGGGCATCGCCAGATCCACCGCGAAGAACGCGGCCAGCACGGCCGGGAGCTTCCGCAGTGCGCGGTTCCGCACGTGGGGCAGGAGAGGTGCACGCCGGGCCGGATCTGCGGTATGGCTCGCGCCGAAGCCGGGCGGGAAGTCAATGCCGAGGCGGACCGGGAAGTCAGCGCGTACACCTGACCAGGAATGCGGGTGGCTCGCCGAGATCTTCGAGGTGGTGCCGCGTCGGGTGCTGTAGCCCGCCGCCGGCCCTCGGCGGCTTCGGCGATGGGGTGCCTCCTCCTCGGTCCACCACGGAGCCCGTGAGGTCTCGGCGGTGATCCTCGGCCCGGTGTTGAATCAGTAGCTCTTGTTGCTGATTCACGAGGGGCAGTCATACCGCAGAGCCACAAATGCAGTTGGCGCCTGAGTGTGACGATTTCCCGCACGCAAAATCCTAGCCTTCCAGTCAGTTGAGCGAATGACGGGAAGGAACGGCTGTCAATGCGAGCACGTAAATGGGGGAGACGTGGGCTGCTGGTGGCCGTTGCCGCAACCATTGTGTTGTCGGTCGGTGCCGCTGCCCGGTCCGCAGTTCCCGGTACGCCCTCACCGCCACGTCTTCCCGCGGTCACGGCCGGGACGCTGGACGCGCGCTACGCCGTGAACCGGGCCGCCATCGCCGCGTCCGAGCGTGCCGCGCACCGGATCGGGGACCGCGACCGGGAACGTCATCTGCACCAACTGGCCATTTCTGGCAGGCACTTCCTTTCCTTCGGGGCGGCAGGCGACGGCCAGGCGGTGGAGGTGCTCGGTGATCTCGCCGCGGCGCGCCGGATCGCCGTTGTGGTGCCGGGGTCGGACACCACGATCGACACCTTCGACTACCTCGGCTCGCGCCGGGCCTCGCTCGGCGGCGGCGCCCGTGCGCTCCACGACGAGCTGCGCCGGGTCTCGCCCACCCCAGTGGCCGTGGTGGCCTGGTACGGCTATCGCGCACCCCGGACCATGAGCCGGGATGTGCTGAGCACCGCACGCGCGACCGAGGGCGGCAGCCGGTTGCGGCGGCTGCTGGACGAGTTGCGGCTGGCGAGCCCTGCGGCACGTGTGACGCTCCTGTGCCACTCGTACGGTTCCGTGGTCTGCGGCAGCGCCGTCGGCGGCACGGGTCGCGCGGCGCCCTCGTCCCTCGCCGGCCTCGCGGTCTTCGGCAGCCCCGGTATGGGCGTGGGGTCCGTGGCCGAGCTCCACGGCATCCCGGTGTGGGCGGGGCGGGGAGCGGACGACTGGATCGCGGGGGCCCCGCACGTCAGCCTGCCCGCATTCGGCGGGACGCTGGGCTTCGGTGCCGACCCGGTTTCCCGGCCGTTCGGTGCCAAGCACTTCGACGCGGGGACCGGCGGGCACAGTGACTGTCTCGCTCCGGGAAGTCTCCCGTTGCGCAACCTCGCGCTGATCGCCGCGGGGCGGACATCGGAGGTCTCCCGTGGCTGACGTACGCCTCCGCCCCGCCGTACGACTTCGCCCCGCCGTACGCCTCCGCCCCGCGGCCCCGCCCAGCGGGGCGCCGATATCCGGCAGTAGCGTGTCCGCCGGCCCGCCGCCGCTCTTCGCCCGACTGCACGCGCTGGTACTCCGGATCGACGCGGCCACCCCGGCCGACCGCGACCGCGCGATCGATGTGCTGCGGGCCCTGTCCGCCCTCGGCGTCGTGCTCGGCCACTGGCTGGTGACCGCGGTGACGCTGCGAGCCGACGGCCATCTCATGGGGGACAGCCCGCTGCGTCACCTGCCGGCTCTGGCGCCGGTGTCCTGGGTGCTGCAGCCGCTGGCGATCTTCTTCTTCGTCGGCGGACGGGTCGCGGCCCGGGGCTACGCCACCGCCCGGTCCGCACGCCCGGACCACGGCCGCTGGCTGGCCCGGCGGCTGCGCCGGCTGCTGCGGCCGGTGGGAACGCTGCTGTTCCTGTGGCTGCTGGTGGTGCTCGGTCTGGCCGCCGCCGGCGTCGCGCACGAGACGATCAGCACGCTGCTGAACCTGGTGGTCTCGCCCCTGTGGTTCCTGCTGGTGTTCATCGTGCTGACCGCCGCCACCCCCCTCGTCCGGCGGACACCGGGGCGGATCGCCGTCGGGGCATGTGCCGTGGTGGCCGTACTGGACGTGGCACATTTCGCAAGCGGTGGTGTCGCCTGGGTCGAGACGGTCCGCAATGTGAACGTCCTCGCGGGCTGGCTGGTGCCGTACTGCCTGGGCGCGGTGTGGGCCGCCGGCGGCTTCGCCCGACGCCGGCACGCGGCCGGCCTGCTGGTCACCGGAGTCCTGGCGACCGCCGCACTGATCGTGTGGGGCGGCTATCCCGCCAGCATGGTCGGTGTTCCCGGCGCCGCCCTGTCGAACCTCAACCCGCTCTCGCTCGCCGCTGTCACGTTCGGCCTGGCCCAGTGCGGTGCGGCCCTCCTGCTGTGCGGCCCGCTGCGGCGCCTGGTCGGACACCCGCGGTCCGCCGCCCAGCACCCGCCGGGCGGGCAACGGACGGCCACACCCGGTCAGTTCGCCTGGGCGGCGGTGGCCCTGATGAACCTCTCCGTGATCACGATCTTCCTCTGGCACCAGACCGCGATGCTCTTGGTCACCGCGGTCACTCTCCCGCTGACGGGTCCGCTCTTCGGCCTCCACACCGCGCCCGACGCGTCGGCCTGGGTCCTGGCCCGCCTGGTGTGGGTGCCGGTGTTCGTCCTGCTGCTGGTGGCACTGTGCCGGGCCTTCCAGCACGTGGAGGTCGACGCGCGGAGCAGCCGGAACAAGGCTCCGTGAACCGCCCGCGTGCGGAACCTCTCTGACATGACAGATCACCTCGTGCCCGCTGCTGCGACGGAGGCAAAAATGCAAGCGATGACGACCGAATACGTCGGCGCCCTGTATGTGAAATACCAGGACTCCCTGTGCAAGGTGCGCGACGCCCAGCGGCAGTTTCTCCGGGACCGCGGCAAGTCGATGAAGGCTCAGCTCGACGACTACGAAGCGGAGATCACGTACCTGCTGCTGCGTGAGCTGCGCCCCGATGTCGTGACGGAGATCGGGACCTTCTACGGCTGGTCGACGAGGTGGATCCTGAGCGCGCTTCGCGACAACGGGAACGGTCACCTCCACTCGTTCGACATCGTCGACAACGTCGTGCGCAACGTGCCGGCGGAACTCGCGGGGGAGCGCTGGACGTTCACCATGGGAGACGTCCGGGAGAACCTGGCGAAGATACCCGCCCGGACCGACTACCTCTTCATCGACGCCGACCACGGGGCGCGCTTCGCCCACTGGTACATCGACAACCTCTTTCCCGCCGTCCCCGCGGGAACACCCACCAGCGTCCACGACGTCTTCCACGGACGGCGCCCGAAGCCGCTCAGCGAAGGCTCGGTCATCGTCAAATGGCTGGCCGAGACGGGCATCGAGTGCTTCACGCCTTCCACCGCCAAGGCCCCACAGGTGACGGCGGAGCTCGCCGCCGTCAAGAAAAGGCTGGGCCTGGACGAGCCGGTCCGCGTCAGTGACCACAACCCGATGATCTTCTTCAATCTGCCGTAGGGCCTACGGGGGTGATCCGACGGCGGGAAGGAAGAAGGCGAGCGGCCCCGGTACGCGTACCGGGGCCGCTCGGTGTATGCGAGCCCGGCGCTTACCCAGGTCCGGCACCTAAACTTCCCCGCATGCCTCTCTCTTCCGGCCCGCTCTCCACCCCGTGGCTGCGTACCTACCAGCCGGTGGCCGCACCCCGGCTCCGGCTCGTCTGTTTCCCGCACGCCGGCGGCTCGGCGAGTTTCTTTCGCTCCTGGCCCCGGCACCTCCCGTCCGACTGGGAAGTGAGCGCGGTGTGCTACCCGGGACGTGAGGCGCGGATGGACGAGCCCGGCATCACGAGCATGACGGAACTCGCCGGCCGGATCGCCGACGAGCTGGCACCTCATATGACGCCCCGTACGGTCTTCTTCGGTCACAGCATGGGGGCATCCGTGGCGCATGAGGTCACGGCGTTGCTCACCGGGCGCGGGGTGGCTGGCCCGGCAGCGCTCCTCGTCTCCGGCCGGGCCGCTCCCCATCGCCTGCGGCGCCTCGGCAAGGGGGACCTCACCGATGAGGAGTTGCTCGCCAGGGTCGGCGGGCTCGGCGGCCCGGGGGCGGATTTCCTGCAGGACCCCGAGCTGCGCGAGCTGTTCCTGCCGCCGATCCGTGCGGACTACGGGCTGCTCGAAGCGTATGTGGCGGAACCCAAGGCACCTGCCGTTGACATTCCCGTGGTCGCGTACTTCGGGACGGACGACCCCGACCCGGCCCCCGACGACGTCCGGGCGTGGGCGGAGCTGACCTCGGCCCGCTGTGACGCGCGCGCATTTCCCGGGGGGCACTTCTACCTCCTCTCGCAGGAAGCCGAGCTGACCCGCGACATTCAGGAGCGACTCGTCGCCCTCGGATGAGGCCCGGTGCGGCGTCGGCCGAAGTCTGACGTGCGGTCGGAGGCGCGCGGCGTTATCCGGCCCTTTGCGCGGTACTCCGTTCGCCGAAAAGCGGCCGGTCCGCTCCCGCATCTGCTGGTAAACGGCATCGGACGGTTCCGGTCTCCGCGCTTTCGCACGCTGTTTTGGATACAGGTCTCGGGGCAGCAGAGCACTGTCGGGATGACCGACATGCTGGAAAGAGCCCGTCACCGTTCCCCTTTGTTTATGGGCAGGAACAGGGGCGGGATGAGCCTGCTATCGCGTCGCGCTGAAGGGATTTCGCATGAGTTCCCATGTCTGGGGATACCTTCCCGACTCCGGGTATCGGGCGGGCACGGCCCTCGCGGGGTACAGCGTCGAAGCCGTTGACGGGAGTATCGGCAAGGTCGACAAGCATTCCGATGAGGTCGATTCCGCACACCTTGTCGTCGGCACCGGCCCTTGGATCCTCGGGAGGCGGGTCGTGCTGCCGGCCGGCACGGTGACCGGTATCGACCAGGGCGAGGAGAAGATCTACGTCGGCCGCACCAGGCAGGAGATCAAGGACGCGCCGCCTTCGAGGGGGATGGGCACGAGGGCAGTGCTGACCACCTTCATCAGGTCGGGGTGTATTTCGGGGGATTTCCCCTCGTGTGAGGCGTGCTCGGCGTCGGAGGGGGCGGCCGCCGACCGGGTGGCCGCCCCCTCCGGCGCCGAGCACGCGCGGCGTCGTGGAGGTGGTGCGTGAACCCTCGGATCCGGGGAAGCCGTCAGAGGACCTTCTCGTAGAAGTGGCCTGCTACGCGGCCCCTGGATGAGGTGGCGGTGGATTCCCAGGGCATGGAGATGGACAGGGCGTGAGGTGACAGATGTGGCGGGTGCGCAACAGACCCCAGTGAACAAAGCGGCGGAGGCGCGGGCCGGTGTTCATGAGCTGCTGAGCGCTCACCGTCCGCGGATCGGTGAACTCTCCATGATCGACGCCCTGCTGGTCACCTCGGAATTGGTGACCAATGCCCAGCGCCATGGAAACGGGCTTTCCGGTTTCTCGGCCCGGATCGTGGCCGATCGACTGGAAGTGACCGTTGCCGATCGCAGCCGCCGGCAACCCGCCACGGCCGTCGGACGTGAAAAGTATGCGGTCGGTGGATATGGGTGGTCGATGATTCAGCAACTCACGGCCTGTGTCGTCATTATCCCGACGGCGGGCGGTAAGGCCATTACCGTTACCCTTCCGATCACCTTCGACCGCGCGCCCGAATGATGTCCCAGTACTCCGGCCGTAAATCGTGATGGTGGCTGTGCAGCCCGGCGTACTCCGGAGATCAGGTTCCAGCGAGCAGTTTCGCCTCTTCTTCTCGGGACAATCCGTGGCCCAGCGGCGGCTCGCCACGCGCGCGGTCCCACGCCAGCACATCAGCGACGGTCACCGCCAACGGAGTCGCGGGCATACCGGCGGCTCGGGCGCGAGCCGGGCTGCGCTGCTGCGTCGGCCACATCGATTCGGGGCGGATCAGAGGGAAGAACGGCGACACTGCTTCGGCGGGCACCGGAACGACCTCGACCTGGCTGCCCGCGACCTGCGCGCAGGTGGTGATCAGCTCGGACATCGTGGTCGGCTCGGCTGGACCGACGGCATGGAACGCACCGGGTCTGTCGTCCACCAGCAGCTGCACCACGAGGCGGGCCAGGTCACGCGAGTCGATCACCTGAACCGGCTGCTCAGGGCGGCTCGGCAGGGCTACCCGACCGCCACGCGCGGCCCGGCGCACCCAGTACGTGAGCCCATTCTGCACGTCGTTCGGCCCGACCACCTTCCCCGGCCGCACGATCGTCGCCCGTGATCCGTATCTGGCCAACACGTCGTCCTCGCAGGCCGCTTTGAGTGGCCCGTAGGTCTCTTCGTTCAAGTCCTCGGTGTCACGGACCGGTGGCCGACGCGGTGTGTTCTCGTCCGAGCCCGGCCCCACACCCGTCCGCGCATACACCGCATGACTGGAGATGAACAGGTACCTGCCGACTCGGTCGCCGAGCGCCTCCATTGCCTGCCCGACGTGGCGCGGCACATACCCGCTGACATCGACTACTGCGTCCCAACTACCGTCCTGCAAGGCCGTGTAGTCACCGGTGTCTCGGTCGCCGATACGCCTGGGCACATGCGGAAACAGCTCGGATCCCGTCCGGCCCCGACCGAACAGGGTCACCTCCGCGCCCGCACGCAGGGCATCGTCCACGAGGGCCCGGCCCACGAACGAGGTGCCGCCAAGTACGAGGATGCGCATGGCGCCCGACAATAACGGCCTGCGCACGCCGCCTCCGTAGCATTGATCGTGGTCTCGCGGGCGGCGGTCGATGAGGAGACGGGTGCAGCAACCGCTGATCATCGGGGCGTGAAGACGCCGGGTGGCGGCAGCCTTCCAGTCCGCCAAGGGCCTGGCCGGACTCGACGAGCGCCAGGTCCGCCGCTTCGCGTCCTGGACCCGCTGGGCCACCCTCGCCATGCTCGCCCACGCCTTCCTCGCCGCCGTCCGAGCCGACGAACACGGCCTACATTCCGGACCGGACGACCTGATTCGACTCGGCTGCAATGAGATCCAGCGCCTGTTCACCCTCACGCTCGTCAGCCAGCAGGTCCACGACCTGACCCACCGGCTCAGCTGGTCCGATGGGCGACGCCGCCACCGAGCCCGTGCCCAGGCCGGCCATGACCGCCGACAAGCCGCGAACCGATCACGAAGCTCACGATCTACGGCTGGAGTCCTGGCCGGTGTGACACGGCCGGGCACTTCACCCTGGTCGGCAGTGTGCCGCCGCTTGCGCCCGTACCCGCTGTGGCCTCGGCAAGGGGGCCTGAGAGTATTGCCGTCCCGCCGTCCTGCCGTGCGAGAAGGCCCCGGCCGGCAATGCCCGCCGGGCAGGCGGACACGGGACACGGCGCCGCCAGGACGGCGTGGGCGCATTGAGGTGGAAGAGTGTGATGCGGGGAGTACCTGTAAGAGCAGCCGAGGCACGCAACTTTGTGCACGACATGCTGCACAGGCCAGGCAGCCCGGTCGATGACCTGGCTCTCGTCGATGCCCTCCTGGTGACCACGGAGCTGGTCACCAACGCCCAGCGGCACGGGGGAGGGCTCACCGGGTTCACCGCGCGCATCACCGAGGGATACCTGGAGGTGGCGGTCGAGGACGGAAGTGACCGCTGCCCCACCGCTTCCGCCCCTCGTGCCCCTGACGCCACCGGAGGATGCGGCTGGCCCCTGATACAACGCCTGGCCCGCACCATCGACATCACCGTGACCGTGACCGGCAAGACCATCCGTGTGACGCTGCCGCTCTGATGTCCGCGTCTGATGCCCAGGTCTGATGCCCAGGTCTGATGCACTCCGCCCCACCCGTCGTCGTGTGCGTCGGCCAGGTCGGGCGCCGGACAGTATGCGGACGACCAGGCTTCACCCTGCCCACTGGCAGGAGGCGTTCGAGGGCTTGATGAGCGGATAGCGGGACGGTTCGCCCGGGTCGAACCCCCACACCGCGTCCGATAGCAGTTGCTCGACTGTCGACATGCCCGGAGCAACGAGCTCCGGGAGAGTCAGGATTGGGAAAGGCGCAAGTCGATCCAGGGGATGCTGTCGCCCGGCAGCAGGTATCGCTCGATCTCGACGAACCCGTGATTGCGTGCGAACCGCAGACCGTCCTCGTTGGAGGACAGGACGACGGTCTCGATCACTTCGGCGCCGAGCTCCCGCGCCCGGCTGAGCCCGCGCGCATAGAGTTCCTCGCCGAACCCCTGACCACGGTGAGCGGCGAGCACTCGGGCGATCACTGTGACCGTCAGCGTGTCGTCCGTAGGCGCGCGCACCGTGCTGCATCCGATGAGGTCGTCACCGGAATACGCGACCTCCAAGTGGTGGCGCTGCGCACGTTCCCGCACCTCATCCAGCGAGAGGAGGTGGGTAGGAATGATCACGTTGTGGACGTGCTGCCAGTCCTTGAGGGTGGCGTCGTCGTCCGGCTGTTGAATGCGAAGGTCAGACATCGCAACAGGAGACCCGCGTCCACCTCGGACGTCAACTCCATTTGCCACCCGAGCGAGTCGCCGGTGTCGCTGAAGGCGCGCGCTGCCAGGCCGGTGCCCATCAGGACGCCAAGGCGGAGTACTGGGAGCGCGGCAGCGTCAAGTCAGGCCGCTCTCCGCGGAGTTCGTGGATGACCTGGGCCAGCACGCTGGTGGCTCCGGCAACGAGCGGCAAGGTGGTCATACGCACCCGGCAGGGCGCCCCCCGGTCACGCGGAAGCGCCTCGACTCATGAATGAGCTCCGCCGGGGCATACGGGAGTTCAGCAGCATTTGCGTACCGGAGGGAGAGGACGATCATGGGTATCGGCGGATGCATCGGGCTTATCGCGGTGGGTGCCATTTTGACGTTCGCAGTGGACTGGCACCTGTCCGGGGTCAATCTCGACCTGGTCGGGCTCATCATGATGGCCGTCGGAGTGATCGGTCTGGCGACCTATGTGAGCATCCTCAAGCGGCGGCGTGTCCAGCCGCCGTCTCCCGGAGCTCCGGTGGTCGACGTCGAGGAGACGCGTACCTACCGGTGAATGACGGGCCGGCCCAAAGGACCAGGCGCCCCAGGAATGCAAACTGCCCTCCCGTAGCCGTCGATGAATTCGGTCGGTGGGGGCCCTGCCGAGCGGCACGGCGGCAGACAGCCGCATTGCCGAGAGAGGCAGTTGATGAAAGACGACCGCACGGCAGGAGCGGCGTCCGTCCTGCACGGAGCGATATCCCCTCCGGACGGAGAGGGATTCGGGGACGCTGCTGACGGCAGATTTCTCCGGGCGGCTGATTCCGCGCCGGCGCCCGCGGCAGCTGGGAGCCGAGCGCCGCTCCGTCCGCAGGAGGCCGCATGCGGCGGGCTGGTGCATTCCGCGTGAGCGGCCGTCAAGCACCGGCGGGTGGTGTGGCGAACGAGGGCTATCTCCCCATCGCCGAACACGGGCTGATCGGCGACCTGCGGACCGCCGCACTGGTCGGGACCGATGGCCGCATCAACTGGTTCTGTGCCCCGCGTTTCGACTCGCCCAGTATCTTCGGCTCGCTGCTCGACGCACAGAACGGCGGGCACTGGCACATCAGCCCCGTCGGGGAGGTGGCCAAACGGCAGCAGTACTACTTCCCTGACACCAACATCCTCATGACGCGGATGCTGACCGAGAACGGCATCGTCGAGATCCAGGACTTCATGCCGATACGGGCGGAAGGGGACCGGAATCATCGGCAACGTCTGGTGCGGCGGGTGGTCAGCGTGCGGGGCGGCGCGCGTATCCGAGCAGTCATCGCCCCGCGCATGAACTACGGCCGGGACCCGCACAAGGTGGAATCCCAGCCGCACGGTGTGCGCTTTACGAGCGAGGCGCTGGAACTCTCGCTCCAGGCAAGCGTGACCCTCCATGCCGAGGGGCAGGACGCGGTCAGCGAATTCGACCTGACCGAAGGGCAGTCGGTGCTCTTTGTGCTGGAGTCCTCCGAACCGACCTGTGCCGAGCCGACCGTCGATCTGGTCGATGCCCAGGCCGCCGAGGAACTGTTCCGGTCCACCGTACGGTTCTGGCGCCAATGGCTGAGCCAGTCCACTTACACCGGCCGCTGGCGCGAAGTGGTGCACCGCTCGGCGCTGACCCTCAAACTCCTGACCCATGAGCCCAGCGGCGCCATCGTCGCCGCACCGACCCTCGGGCTTCCCGAACAGGTCGGTGGTGAACGCAATTGGGACTACCGCTACGTCTGGATTCGCGATGCGGCCTTTTCCCTCCACGCCCTGCTGCGCCTGGGTTTCACCCGTGAGGCACAGGCCTTCATCAGCTGGCTGACCGACTGCCTGCGCGGTGTACGTGGTGGTGAGCGCGGCCCGCTACGGGTGCTGTATTCCATCGACGGTCATGCCGAGCTGCCCGAGCAGATTCTCGACCACTGGGAGGGCTACCGAGGATCTGCCCCCGTCCGCGTGGGGAATGGCGCCGCCGGCCAGCTCCAGCTGGACATCTACGGGGAACTGTTCGACTCCATCTATCTGTTCAACAAGCACGGCGCCGGTATTTCCCACGAGAGCTGGATGGACCTGTGCACCATCCTCGACTGGCTCCTGGAGCACTGGGACGGTCCAGATGCCGGCATCTGGGAGACCCGCGCCGGACCGCAGCGCCACACCTCTTCGCGGGTGATGTGCTGGGTAGCGGTGGAGCGCATGATCCGAATGGCCCGCCAACGCGGCTTGCCGGGCGATCTGGGGCGCTGGATGTCGGAACGCGACAAGATCTACCACCAGATCATGGACCAAGGCTGGAGCGCGCAGGATCAGACCTTTGTCCAACGCCTCAGTGGCGACCCGGAGCAGCCACCGGAGAGCACTCTGGACGCCTCGCTCCTGGTGATGCCGATGGTCAAATTCCTCTCGGCCAACGACCCGAGATTCCGCTCCACCGTGCAGGCGATCGGCAAGAGTCTCGTCACGGACAGCTTGGTTTTTCGCTATGACCCGAAGGAGTCTCCCGACGGCCTGGACGGCACCGAGGGGACCTTCTCGATCTGCTCGTTCTGGTGGGTCGAGGCGCTGGCTCGCACCGGTCAGGTCGACGAGGCCAGGGTGGCACTGGAGAAGATGTTCACCTACGCCAACCACCTCGGTCTGTATGCGGAACAGATAGGGATGACGGGCGAACATCTGGGGAATTTCCCGCAGGCATTCACCCATCTCGCACTGATCAGCGCCGCCACGAGCCTGGACGGTTTCATGGGCTGAGCCGCCACTCGCTGACCGTGGTCAGGTGGGATTCTTCGCCGAAATGCAAGGCAGACGCGATGTGATGGAGCGACAGCGATCGCGAGGATCTGCCGGCCCAGGAGGAAGAGCACGCGGATGACCTGCGAGGGCCGCTGGAACGCATCCCGCAGGACAAGAAGACCGGTGGACGCGGGGCGCAGGGGTGCTCAGGCTTCGAGGGCGCGCGGCATGCTGTCGGCAAGCGTGAAGTACCCGGCAGTGCAGGTGACATCGAAGAGCCGACGGATGACTCGGTGGAACGGGCCGGCGACGATCAGCTTGCGCTCTTGCCGGTCGTGGGCACGCTGCGCGGCGAGCAGCACATGCAGCACGGTGGAGTCGGCGAAGTCGGTGAGGGACAGATCGATGACGGTACGCGGAGCGCCGGAGTCCTTCGCCGGCGCACACGCCTCTTCCAGGAGAGGGGCGCTGTCGTGATCGAGGGACCCGCTGACACGGACGACAAAGACCTCGTCGTCGACGGCATGAGTCACCACAGCCGGTGTATGGACGTACATGGGCGCCAGCATGTCACGAGTTTCGGCCACCGCTTCCAGGCAGTCTCCCGTTCGGTCAATCGACGGCCTCCCCCTCCGGAACGGGTCCCGCGTCAACAGGTCATCGAAGCGCCTCCCGCACGACGCCGGATCTCTCGCGCGGAATGCCACGCTGCGCCGGTCATACTCCGCGTGACAAATCCGGGAATTCGCGGGTGATGTCCCCCCGTACACCGGCTGCGCCACTCAGCGGGGTGATTGTTCGGCCAGCACGCATAAGAGCCGCGACGTCGGGCAATGGGCGTGCTCAAACGACCTGAATTCCGGAGGTGAATCATGAACGCGGTTTTCGAGGACGTATCGGACACGAAACTGCAGGGGGCCCATGACGGGCCGTCACCGCGCACCGGAGAATCTGCCACCACGCTTCCTCGCATCGAGGACGCCGGGAGCGTAGCTCCCCATGACGCCAAGGCTCTGTCGCCACTGTTCTTCGAGCGACTCGGGGAGCTCGAAGAGGGCACCCCCGAGTATCAGTACGCCCGCAATACGCTCATCGAGATGAACCTGTCTTTGGTGCGCTATGCGGCTTCCCGGTACAGAGGCCACGGTGACCAGATGGAGGACATCGTCCAAGTCGGCACGATCGGTCTGATCAAGGCCATCGACCGGTTCGACCGCTCACGGCGGACGGAGTTCGCTGCGTTCGCCATCCCGCACATCCTCGGGGAGATCAAGCGGTTCTTCCGCGACACCAGCTGGGCCGTCCATGTCCCGCGCCGCCTGCAGGAACTCCGTGCCGACCTCTCCCGGGCAACGGAGCAGCTGTCCACTCTGCTGCGCCGGGAACCCACCATCAATGAGCTGGCCGAGCATTTGCAGCTCACAGAAGAGGAGGTCATCGAAGGCATGGTGGCCGGCAACGGCTACTCGGCGGTCTCCTTGGACGTGCCCTGCGACGGTGATGCGGCGCAGGGCGACGCACCGTCCTTCGCCGATGTGCTCAGCGCGACCGATCCCGCCACGGAGAGAGTCGAGGACCGGTACACCCTGGCCTCACTCCTGAAGCTGCTCAGCGACCGCGACCGCCTCATCATCCAGCTGCGCTTCGGCCAGGAGCTGACTCAGGCACAGATCGGTGCCGTACTCGGCGTGTCCCAGATGCATGTCTCGCGCCTGCTGGCCGGCATCATCAACCAGCTTCGCAGGGGCATGCTCAGCCAGAAGTGACCCCGAGCCGACCCGCTTCCGGTACCGGCACCGGAAGCGGGCGACGCGCCGTACGGGCACCTTTCGCCTCGCCGTTCGGACATGCGGGAGGGGCCACAGCGTGAAAGCTGTGGCCCCTCCCGCGGAGTGTGCGCCCAGGTCATTCCTTGAACGCGTCTTTGGCCTTCTCCTTCGCTCCGCGGAGATCACCCTTGGATTTCTTTGCGGAGCCGTCAGCTGTGGCGCTCTCGTTTCCGACCGCGCGTCCCGCCTCCTTCTTGAACTTTCCGATGGTCTGCTCGGCGATGGCCTTGACCTTTTCGCTGGCACTCATTGTGCGGTCCTTCCGTTGGCGGCACTCGTCGCGTGCCCCCGCTTTGCGCCGTCAAACGACGGAGCGGGATACGGCGGGGGAGCGAAAGCGACCCGGAGCGCACACCGCGGAGGAGGTGAGTCCCTTGCGGAACAGTGCACGCCCCGGGCCATGGTGCGTCGTGTGCCCCTGGGTGTGGTGATGATGCATCAGTCAACGCAGAAAGTGGGGAACGATGCGATGTTGTCCGGCCCAAACCTATTTCCGGCGGGCTACCAGCGATTCCGTCGGCTGCGCTTGCCGCCGACTCCCGCGGAACGCATCATAAAACCCCGCTCCCGGAAGACGAGTACGACCACCGCGACAACCCACAGCGCCCTGAGGGCGAATCCGGCACCGAAAAGAAGGAGAGCAAGAAAAAGCAGAGCGAGAAAGGGTAGGAGAAGCAGGGGAACGGGTTATCAACCTCCGGGCCATCATGTGCCCCTGTGCGGCACCACGCGCCCTCCAGCCGGGACGTTGATCGCATCTGGGTCCGGTGCGGAGGCATGGTGGTGTGGGAGCGGGGTAGGCGGCCGCTGCAGCGTCCGCGGGTGCCGGGCGCGCGGGAAGGCGAGATGACCACCATCGTGAGCGAGACCACGACCGAGCAACGGCACGCCGACACGAGTTCCGTACTGCCGGAGGTGACGCAACCGCAGAAGGTGGCCCCGCGCGATGCGAAGGCGTTGTCGAAGCAGTTCTTCGACCGGCTCCAGGTCCTCGAGGAGGGCACGCACGAGTACCAGTACGTGCGCAACACCCTCATCGAGATGAACATGTCGATGGTGCGCTATGTCGCCCGCCGTTACCGCAACCGCGGCGATGACATGGAAGATGTCATCCAGGTGGGGACGATCGGTCTGATCAAGGCCATCGACCGGTTCGAGCTCTCGCGTGAGGTGGAGTTCTCCACCTTCGCCGTTCCCTACATCCTCGGGGAGATCAAGCGGTTCTTCCGGGACACCGGCTGGGCCGTCCATGTGCCCCGTCGCCTCCAGGAACTCCGCAGCGACCTGGCCAAGGCCAAGGAGCACCTCGCTGCGACCCTCGACCGCGACCCCACCGTCCGTGAGCTGGCCGCCCACCTCGACCTGTCGGAGGACGAGGTCATCGAGGGCATCGTCGCCGCCAACGGCTACACCGCCGGCTCGCTCGACACCCCCGCCGATCCGGACCCGTCGGAGCAGCGTCGCACCCTCGTCGACGTCCTGGGGGAGAACGACCCGGCGCTGGAGGCCGTCGAAGACCTGCATGTGCTGGCTCCGCTGCTCGACACGCTCGATGCACGCGAACGGCGCCTGATCGAGCTGCGCTTCGGCCAGGAGATGACCCAGTCGCAAATCGGCGATGAGCTCGGTGTCTCCCAGATGCATGTCTCCCGGCTGCTCACCCGTACGCTCTCCAAGCTCCGCGCCGGCATGTTCACCGAACGGTGAAACCGTCGCCCGCAGCATGCGGGTAGTGCCGCCGCAGCCGTCATGAGGAACCGCCGCGCTTCTCTCTCGTCGGTGCCGTCCGCAGCAGTGTCCACTGCGGACGGCACCGGCGATCCCATGCCCGGACCACCCGATATCAGCGGTGGCCGAGCATCCTTCGCTGACCGGAAGATGCTGATGGCCCGCTCTGCGGCACTGCTGGAACTCATCCAAGAATATGAGGCGTTGGAGTTGCTGCACGCGCGGCAGGGCAAGGCCGAGGTACGCCGGCGGATGGATGACGTCGCCTACACCCTGTGCGTTTCCACCGGGACCCGCGATGTGGATGCGGCGCTGGCCGCCGCCCGCCATCAGCTGCCGGGCGCGGGCCTGAAAGGTGACTCTCTCCTCGCGGGCTGACCGCCTGCCCAGGCGGAACTGCGTACCGGCGCACGCCTGGAAACCGGTCAGTCCCGTGTGTCTGTGGGGAGCGAGGCCATCACCTCGTACCAGCCGTCTTCTCGCGGCCCGATCTGCACACTGCCGCCGAGTGAGGACGCCCGTTCCCGCATGCCCAGCACCCCGTGGCCCGTGCTCGCCTGACGCTTCACCTCAGTGGCCGCCGGGCTGTTGGCGACGCGTATGCCGACAGTGGACCGACCGTGGGATATCTCCAATTCGACCCGGCAGCCGGGAGAATGCCGCAAGGCATTGCTCAGGGCCTCCTGCACGATCCGGAAGGCCGACAGTTCGACGCGCTGGGGCACCGGCCGGGGGGTACCGGTGACCGACCATTCGATCCGCAGGCCCGCCGAACGGATGTTGGCCACCAGCTCATCGATGTCTTCGAGGGTGGGCTGGGGCGTGTAGCGGTTGTCCGGAACGTCTTCCTCCGACCGCAGCATGCCCAGGATGTGCCGCAGTTCGGTCAGGGCCGCCAGCGCGTTCTCCCGGATGCTGGTGAAACTGTCACTGAGTTCCTGCGGAGGCTCGGCCACCCGGTAAGGCGCGGCTTCCGCCTGCACGGCGACGACGGACATGTGATGGGCCACGACGTCATGCAGCTCCCGGGCGATGCGGGTGCGCTCCTCCAGCAGTGCCCGTCGGGAGCGTTCGAACTCGGTCAGCGCCTCCTGCTTCCGCAACTCCCGTCGGCCTTCCAGCCGTCCGCGGACGGCCGCGATGACCGCCAGCCCGAACGCCGAGAGCAGCCCCCACGGCAAGAGGCCGTTGATCTCGGCCACGGGCGACAGGAGGACGGTCAGCATCGCGCCCACGAGCATCGTGATCGCCCATTGCGCGAAGTACACCCGTGGCTTGAGCCGGCAGGCGACGGTCAGGGTGAGGATGAGGTGCCCCATCATCCCTGGCGCCGTCCAGGGCCACGGCCCGTCGATCTCCAGCGCCCCGCTCATGAGGGCCCCGCCGATCGCGTACGGCAGGGACGCCGCCAGCGACAGCCACCAGGCGGCCACCGGCCGGTAGAGGGCCAACACCAGAGCCGGGGCCTGGGCCCAGGCGGTGAGCGCCGCGAGCGCCCGCAGCAGGCCGGGTTGCCCGTCGGTGACAAGAGTGCCCCCGACGGCCAGATCCGCCGCGACGAGTGTGGCGAGGACAGGCGGCAGACAGCGCAGTACGCGGTTCTTGGGACGGGGCAAAGGGGCCGTCGCTTCGCCATGGAGAACGGAGAGGTCGCGGCCCAGGGCCTCTGACGCGGCCACGAGATATCGCGCGCTGAAGGGGCGCCGCCCCGGTCGCTTCGAGGCGGTGAGGTAATCCGGAGTCACGCGGCCATCGTACGGAGGCGCAAAGGGTGCTTGGCAGCGCTTCATGGCGACTGCGCTTCCGCTTCAGCCGACGATATGCAGATGCGCATTCCCCCGGGACGACGGCATCTGTCCGCTCAGGGGCGTGCCGCACGTGCTACCCGACGACAGGGCGGCACTGATTCCGTGCCGCATCGGCGATGCGCTCGGTGCGATGGGCGAACTCACCGCGTGGGCAGGGGTGTTGGCCGGGGTCGGCCCGGCGCACCGGCTGTACGACGGTCAGGCCGTCCGGGGCTGGTACTCCGGAGTTGTCCACGGGGGCCCGTCATACCTGAGTGCTACGCGCGGAATGGGCCTTGAGCGTGATGTCGTTTCCGGCTGCGAAATCTAGGGTCGATCTAGATCGGGCAAGGAGCGGGGGAACGGCGGCTATGCGCGCTGCGAGGCGGTGGAGGGGCGGCCTGACGGTGGCCGACGCTGCGGCCCTCGTGCGGATGATCGCCGCGGGGACCCGGTCGGCCGCCGGCGCGCCTGGCCCCCCACGGCCCCTCACCGCGCAGGCCGGAACCCCACGGAAAACCTTGCTGTGTCCTTCCTACGGCTACGGCTACGGCTACGGCTCCGTCGTCTGTGGCCACGTCCTCAGCCGTATGTCTCCCAAGACCCGGGGCCGGCGTCGGCCACCGGCTGGTCACGGCAGTGGGTCTCCGTGCCCACAGCCATAGTTCCTCGGTCTCCATCCGCCCCCCGACGCGTCGGCCAGGGCCGCCGCCGCTCGCCTGGCCCGGGTCGCGATATTCGCCAGGGGTGCTGAGAGTGCGGTCCGCGGTCTTTCGGCGTCCGGAGCGCATGTCCCGGTTCCTCTGCCGAAAGGCGGCATGACGATTCGCGTCCCCTCGTCCGTGTCATCCCCCTGAACCAGTGTCCGTTCTCATCAATGCGCAATATCCCGGTGGAGGAAAAGTGGAATCCATAACCGTCGAGTACATCAGCAGTCTGTACGGGAAGTACCAGGATGACCTGCGGGTGGTACGTGACGCCCAGCGGAAGTTCCTCCAGGACCGGGGCAAGTCGATGAAGGCGCAGCTCGACGACTACGAGGCGGAGATGACATATCTGCTCCTCCGTGACCTGCGCCCCGAAGTCGTGGTGGAGGTCGGGACCTTCTACGGCTGGTCCACGATGTGGATCCTGAGCGCCCTCCGTGACAACGGGATCGGTCATCTCCACTCGTTCGACATCGTCGACAACGTGGTAAGCAATGTCCCGCGCGAACTCTCCGCGGAACGCTGGACGTTCACCAAGGGGGATATCCAGCAGCACCCGGAGAAGATCCCCGCCGAGACGGACTATCTCTTCATCGACGCGGACCACGGGGCTCGTTTTGCCCACTGGTACATCGAGAACCTCTTCCCCGCCGTCCCCCCGCGGACGCCCACCAGCGTCCATGACGTCTTCCACGGCCGGCGACCCAAGCCGTTCAGCGAAGGGTCGGTCATCGTGAAGTGGCTGGCCGAGCAGAACATCGAGTTCTTCACGCCGTCCACGGCGAAGGCTCCACAGGTGACCGTGCAACTGGCCCTGGTCAAGAAGGACTTGGGGCTGGACGAGCCGGTGCGGGACAGCGACCACAACCCGATGATCTTCTTCACGCTTCCCTAGCCCGCTCGGCACAGGGCCGGTCCACGCCCCCGTCCCGGCGTACCACTCCTCGCGCGGTGGCTGCGGTGGCGGCTTCGGCTGCCACCGCTTCGGCCCCGACACGGGGTGACACTTCACCTGAGACCATACGTTTTCCCTCTTCGTCCTGTTTATGGCTTGCCGACCGGTCCGGCACCCCGCACTGTCGTGGGGCCAACCTCCGCATCAAGCCAAGGTCTCCCGATGAATGAACACGGCACCGCCCTGCGCACCGAACTGGAACGATTCATCCAGACCCGGGAGTTCAGCTGCCTGGGCGCACGCGCCGCACTGAAACGCCACACCATCACGCACCGGCACTATCGAAGAATGGGCGACGAGGCGTCGGCGGAGGAAAACCACCGCGACCTCGTGGCCTATGTCGACGCAGTCCGTCCACTGCTGTCCGACCAGAGCTTCCGTACCTTTGTCGCGACGTTCGACGAGCCCGGAACGGTGGACGAAAGCGCCTACGAGGAAATCCTCTGGCGGCATCTGCAGCTCATGCACGACCTCGACAGCCAGACCTTCGGTCTGGACACGGGTGCGTCCTCCGACCCCGACCGGCCCAATTTCGGATTCCACGCGGGCGGGCACGCCTTCTTCGTCGTGGGCATGCATCCCGGCTCGTCCCGGGCGAGCCGTCGCTTCACGGCGTCGGCAATCGCCTTCAACTCGCTCGCACAGTTCATGCTCCTCGGCGAGCATTTCTACTCGATGCAGGGCGCAATCCGCAGGCGTGAAGCCAAGAACAACGGCTCCGTCAATCCGAGTTTCACCGAGTACGAGTACGAGCAGCCCGCCCGGCACTTCTCGGGCCGGTTCACGGAAGAGAACTGGAAGTGCCCTTACACCTCGCGGCACGAACCGGCTACCGAGGACTTCACCGAGGGACTCCTCCAGCACAAGCGGTGAGCGGCTCCTCCAGTGCAAGCGGTGAGCGATTCCTGTCCGGCCGATGAAGGTGAGCCGCACGAGACCGGAAGCCCCCGGTAACCCGCAAGCCCGGTGACCGGCAAGCCCCGGGAACCGCAAGGCCCGCCACCGGCCTGACACGGAGGTGACATGCCGCCGACGGCCTAATGGCCGGGTTGGGCTGTCTGGCCGCGTCAGGCTGTGCTTTCTTGATCACGGTCGCGTCAGGAGCCCGTGTGGACAGGTGGGGTGAGCGGATCTTTCAGCGGATCGGTCGGGACCGCCGGCCGGGCCGCGGCCGCGGGGCCGGAGGGTTCACGGAGATCGTCGACAACAGTGGCCTCGCGGTGCCCCGTCCTCCCGTGTGGATGCGCTGGCTGCCGGCCGCCTATGTCGCGTTCGTCATGCTGCTGGAGACCCTCACCCCCACGCCCTGGGCGGTGAGCTTCCTGCTCATCGCCCTGCCGGTGATCGCCGCGTACGCCCTCGGCCCGGTCAGCGTCGCGGCGTTCACGGTCGTGGCGATCGCGCTGGAAGGGGTGGTGGCCGGCACCCCCTGCTGCACCGGCCACAACCTCCACCAGCTGTGGGAGAACCACCATGTCGCCGCCTATATCGCCACCGGCCTCGTCGGCATCCTCGGCGTGGCGCTGGCGGCCCACCGCCGACGCCAGGAACAGCACCTGGTGCGGGCCAACTCGGTGGCCGAGGCCCTGATGCGTACCCTGCTGCGACCGGTGCCGCACCGGGTCGGACAGGTACTCGCGGCCGGTCTCTACCGGTCCGGCGAGGTCGGCACCATGGTCGGCGGCGACCTCTACGACATCCGCGCCACCGGCGCCGGCGAGCGCGCCATCATCGGCGACGTCCGTGGCAAGGGGCTCCAGGCCGTCCGTACGGTCGCCGATATCCTCGGCAGCTTCCGCGAGGCCGTCTACGGCCCCGGGGGCCTGCCGGCCGTCGCCGCCCGTATGGAACGGCGCCTGGTCCGCGAGGCCGAAGCGCTCCCCGACGATGAGCTGTTCGTCACCGCCGTCCTGGTCGAATACGACGCCGCGGCCCACCGCATCACGATCGTCAACCAGGGGCATATCGAGCCGGTCCTGATCTCCCGCGGTGAGGTGACGGCTCTCACCGGTCCGCCCGCCCTCCCGCTCGGCCTGGGCGCCCTGGCCGACGCCCCGGCCGACGAGGACCCCGTCGCCTACACCCACGGCTTCCACCCGGGCGATGTCCTGCTCCTCTGCACCGACGGCCTCATCGAGGCCCGCGACCACACCGGCGCCTTCTACCCCCTCCTCGACCGCCTCCGCCACCGCTTCACCGTCGGTCCCGCCCCGGGCCCCGACGACGTCATCAACTTCCTCAACACCGACCTGCCCCGCCACACCCGTGTCTTCCATGACGACGTCGCTCTTCTCGCGCTCGCGCCGTACGACGACGACGGCGAGTCGTAGGCGGTGACGATGACCGGTGCGCGAGGCCCTTGCCGCACAGCGTCGTCCTGGAGACCGGCTCGTTCGGTTCAGTCGGTCTGGTGGGCCTCGCGCGCCGCGTCCACGAAGTTCTCCAGCGCCGCCCAGAAGGGGCGGTAGGCGGCATCGAAGGCGTCACGGCGATCGGTGTCGCCGGACGGGCCGGCCGTGAGGGCCGCGTAGAAGGGGCCGGTCGCCTTCTGGAGGGCGAGCGCCGCGGCGGCGGCCGAGGGCGGGCCCTCCAGTTCGACGACGCGCGCACAGCGGCGGATCTTCGCGTACTCGGCGACCTCACGGTCCTGCTGCGCGCCCAGTGCGGCGGTACGGGCCTCGGAGCCGGGCTCGCGGAGCGTCGCGGAGATCTCCCAGAACAACTCGCCCATCCGGTGGGTCTGTTCGATCAGATCCAGGTAGGCGGTGCGCCGGCTCTCCCGCAGCCGTTCGGCGCGCTGTGAGCGTGCGGCGATCTCGGACTGAATCCTGGCGGCCTGGGTGCTGCCACGGCTGGTGACCCAACTGGCGAGCACCGCCGTGCCGCCGGTCACCGCCGCGATCGCCAGGGTCCACCACGTGCTGTCGCCCACACGGCGCACCCTACCGAGCCGCTTCGACGCACCCCTCCCCGGCCGTCGCTACGACGGGAACTCGCCCGGCGGCACCGTACTCGTGCTCGCATTTCCGCCGATCACCTTGTTCAGGGTGAACGTCAGCACCGTGTACTGCGTGCCGCCCGCCACCCGCACCGTCCGGAAGTTCGCCCGGTCGTCGAACTTCTCGAAGCTGCACTCGCGGGTGAAGGAGCTCTTCGAGCCCTTCCAGTCCTCGCCGGTGGTGAAGTACACCGTGTACGAGCCGCTGTTGACGCTGCGGACGGTCGCATCGGAGCCCTTGCGCACATACACGGAGAAAGCCGTCCGCGAGCCGCGCGTCAGCGTCACCACCGCATCGGTGCCGGTGCCGTTCCGGACGGTCAGCCGCCCCAGACCGCCCCGGCTGCCGTCGCGGACGAAGGCACCGTTCGCGAGCCGTCGGTGCTTGGCCTGCTCCGTACGCGGCAGGCGCAGCGTGGCGTCGTAGCCGAGGGCGGTGAGTGCGCGGCCGGCCTCCTTGATGCTCTGCGGGCTCCGGGCCGTACCGAGTTCGACGCGGGGGGAGGTGGCGCAGCGGCCGCCGCTGCCACGGGCGCTCTTGAGGTCCTGCCCCAACGCACGCAGTGCGGTCGCGAGTTGACTGTTCCCGGCGTGGGCGTCGTCCGGTGTGGCGGCCGATTGCAGGGCACTGGCGGCCGTATCGGCCTTGGCCGCCGCCGCGTCCAGCGCCCTGTTCAGCGGTCCGCCGTCGTGTGCGCTGTCGACCGCGCGCAGTGCGCCGTTGAGCGGTCCGAGGGCGTCGGTCAGCGCGTGGCGGTAGGCGGCCGGGTCGACGGTCGGTGTCGGGCTGGGGGATGACGCCGAAGCGGCCGCCGAACTGCTGGAGCCGCCCACCGGGTCACTGTCCTCCCCGTCCGAGGAACAGGCCGCCAGCGGCAGCGAGAGGGCGAGTACTGCCGCGCCGAGGGCGGCGGCCCGGCTCCTGCCACGCCGCCGTCGAGCCGGCCGCGCCGGGTGGGTGGCGGTGTGGATGCTGCCGTCCGGCGGTGTTCCGTCCGCGTCCGCCGCTCTCTCGTACGTCCTGTGCGCAGAGGTGTACCTCACCATGAGTCCCCCGATTTCCCCGGTATCCCCCACATCCGGCAACTGCCGAAAGAACCAGGCTTCTCCGCCCACAAGGGACTGTCAAGGCCGTTGGCCGGGGCGGCAGTTCCGCGGAGATCCATCGGAATTCCTGCTTCCGCATAGGTGCGCGGTCACCTGCGCGTATGTAGAGTCCCCTGCCATGGCAGCGCTGAATGATCTTCTCCCCCAGGCGGCCGTACGCCTCGACGTCCGGGTGGCGGACTGGCAGGACGCGATACGTACGACGGGTGGACTGCTGGTGGAGACGGGTGCCACCACGGACACCTACACCGCGGAGATGATCCGCAATGTCGAGGAGAACGGGCCGTACCTCGTCATCGCGCCCGGCTTCGCCTTCGCCCATGCCCGGCCCTCGCCCGCCGTGCTCCGGACCGGGATGTCGTGGGTCCGCCTGGAACAACCGGTGGAGTTCGGCCACGAGTCGAATGACCCGGTGCAGCTGGTCGTGGGACTTGCCGCCGAGGACTCCGGCGCGCATACGGCGGCGATGGCCGCGCTCGCCCAGCTGCTGGCCGACCCGGCGACGGCACAGGCCCTGCAGGACGCGGCCGATCCGGACGCGCTGCTTGCGGTGCTCGCCGGGCCGGAGGGGGAGGGCGAGGAACGGGCGCGGAGCGAGGAGGCCGTAGATGCGCAGGCCGGAGACGAGCGGGCCGGCGGCGAGCAGGCCGGAGACGAGCGGGCCGGCGGCGCCCAGGCGGTACACAAGATCCTTACCGTGTGCGGCAATGGCGTGGGCACCAGTCTGTTCCTGAAGAACACGCTGGAGCAGGTGCTCGACCGCTGGGGCTGGTCCCGCCATGTGACGGTGGAGGCGACCGACACCATCTCGGCCAAGGGGAAGGCGTCCGAGGCCGTCGCGATCCTCACCTCCCGGGAGATCGCCGGGACGCTGGGTGATGTCGGCGTACCGGTACAGGTCATCGAGGACTTCACCAGCGGCCCCGAGGTCGACCGCACCCTGCGCGACACCTATGACGTGTGAGTACGGCAGCTGAGTGCGGAGTCCGAGAGCGGCGGCCGACCGACGGCGCCGGAGATACGACGTCCGGCCCATGCCGTCCTGGACACGAAGCCCGGGACGCGACACCCGAGACGCACCGCGCGCGATACCGCACCTGAGCTACGACGCCGGAACCACGGCGCACGACTCGCCACGCCTGACATGCCACGCCTGACATGCCACGCCTGACATGCAACGCCTGACATGCAACGCCTCGCCCAACTCGCCTGACACACGACGCCCCATCGACAGAAGCCGGGAGGACGGACAGCCACCATGGACTGGCTCATATCCCTCGCCACGTTTCTCGTGAACGAGATCCTCAGCCAACCCGCGTATCTGATCGGCCTGATCACCGCGGCCGGCCTGATCGCGCTGAAGAAGACCGCAGGTCAAGTGGTCGGCGCTGCCATCAAGGCGACGCTCGGCTTTCTGCTGATCGGCGCCGGGGCGGGGCTGGTGGTCAGCTCCCTCGGCCCGCTGGGCGGCATGATCCAGGGCGCGACCGGGGCACATGGCGTGATCCCGACCAACGAGGCGATCGTCGGCATCGCCCAGGCACAGTTCGGCGCCCGCGTCGCCTGGCTGATGATCCTCGGCTTTGCGGTCGCCCTGATGCTGGCCCGCTTCACACCACTGCGGTACGTGTTCCTGACTGGCCATCACATGCTGTTCATGGCCACTTTGCTGACCATGGTCCTGGCGACCTCCGGCCGGTCCTCGGTGAGCGTGGTGGTCGTCGGCGGACTGCTGCTGGGCATTCTTCTGGTGGCGATGCCGGCCTTTGCCCACCCCTGGACCAAGCGCATCACCGGTAACAACAGCATTGCCATCGGTCACTTCGGCACCGCCGGCTATATCGCCGCGGGCGCCGCCGGACAGCTCGTCGGCAAGCGCAGCCGCAGCACGGAGGACATGAAACTGCCCGAGGGCCTGCGCTTTCTGCGGGACTCGATGGTCGCCACGGCACTGTCCATGGTGCTGATCTACGTCACCATGTCGCTGGTCTATCTGGCCCGGGCCGGCCGGGCAACGGCGTTCAAGGCGTTCGCGGCCGACGGCGGCAGCGCGGCCGGCGATCTCGGCAACTACGTCATGCAGTCCGTCATGCAGGGCCTGCAGTTCGGGATCGCGGTCGCGGTGATCCTCTTCGGCGTCCGGACGATCCTGGGCGAACTGGTCCCGGCGTTCCAGGGCATCGCCGGCAAGCTCGTACCCGGCGCGGTGCCGTCCCTCGACGCCCCGATCGTCTTCCCGTACGCGCAGAACGCGGTGCTCATCGGCTTTCTCGCCAGTTTCGGCGGCGGTCTGGTCAGCCTCGCCCTGCTCACCTGGGTGGGCCATCCGGCGCTCGGCCTCGCGCTGGTCCTTCCCGGGCTCGTACCGCACTTCTTCACGGGGGGTGCCGCCGGTGTCTACGGCAATGCCACCGGCGGCCGGCGCGGTGCGGTCGTCGGCGCCTTCCTGAACGGTGTGCTGATCACGTTCCTGCCCGCGCTGCTGCTCAAGGTGCTCGGGGCGTTCGGCAAGGAGAACACCACCTTCGGAGATGCCGACTTCGGCTGGTTCGGCACCCTGCTCGGCAATGCCGCCAAGGCGGGTGCCACCGGCGGCATCCTCGTGATGCTGGCCCTCGGCGCCGTACTCCTGGGCGCGGCGATCCTCTTCCAGAAGCGTGTCGTGGAGACCGGCTGGGATCCGGGCGCCCGCCGTGATGCCTTCCTGCCGCGGACCGCACCCGCGGCCTCCGGCACGGCCGCGGGGCCGGTCCGGGTCCATGCGAGGATCGCGCCGCCGGCCGGGGCGCCGACCCCGCCACCGCCCCCGGAAGCGAGCTGAGCCGGTCCGTTCCGGCGCAAGCTTCCCGTTCGTACGGCACGGAACGGCCCAGCTCACGGCTGGGCCGTTCGAAGCCTGTCCCGCGCGCGTCCCGGCCGCTGCCTCTCCCACAGAGCTAAAATCCGGAGCATGGCTGCAGGGGAGATCCCCGACTCGCCGGCCGAGGTGCCGGCAGATGTCCAGCGGCTGATCCGCCGCCGGCTGCGGGCCGGTCTGACCGCCTCCGGGCTGTGCGGTGCCGAGGTGGAACCCCTCCGGTGGGTCACGGCCCGGCCAGGGTCACGGGTCCCGGCCGTGGCGCGGGAGCTCCGTCTCGCGGGCAATTCGGTCTCCACCCCGGCCAACGAGGAGGCGGAGCGCACATGACCTGCGACGACGAGGGAAGGCAGGGGCAGATGTCCGGCCCCGCCGGGCCGGCCGGCGCGCCGCTCACCCCGGAGGCCCCGAAACCGGACGTCCCTGGCCTGGACGTGACCGCGCCCGGCTCGGACGTGACCGCTCCCGGCCGGGGCGTGACCACCCCCGACGCCGTGACCTGCCGCGCCCTGCGCTACGCCTTCGGTGAGACCAAGGCCGTGGACGGCGTCGACCTCTCCGTCCGCCCCGGCGAGGTCTTCGGCCTGCTCGGCCCCAACGGCGCGGGCAAGACCACCGCGATCCGCTGTATCACCACCCTCCTCCCCGTCCCGGCCGGCATGGTGCGGGTATTCGGGCACGACGCGGCGAAGGAGCGGATGGCGGTGCGCCGGCTGCTGGGGTACGTACCGCAGCAGCTGTCCGCGGACGCCGGGCTGACCGGCCGCGAGAACGTCGCGCTGTTCGCCCGGGTCTTCGACGTCCCCCGACGTGAGCGCGCCGCACGCGTCTCCCAGGCACTGGAGGCGGTCGGCCTCACCGATGCGGCCGGCCGGCTTGCCAAGACGTACTCCGGCGGCATGATCCGCCGCCTCGAACTCGCCCAGGCACTGGTCAGCGCGCCCCGTCTGCTGATGCTCGACGAGCCGACGATCGGCCTCGACCCGATCGCCCGCACCAGCGTCTGGCAGCACATCAACGCCGTACGGGCCGCCACCGGCATGACCGTCCTGGTGACCACGCACTACATGGACGAGGCCGACCAGTACTGCGACCGCGTCGCCCTGATGCACCGAGGCCGGATCCGCGCCCTCGGCACCCCCGACGAGCTCCGGTCCGCCCTGCGCGCCCGCCGCCGCGCGGCCGCGGCCTCGCCCACCCAGACGCCACCGAACCCCTCCACCACCCCCACCGCCGCACCGGCCGCTGCCTCCTCGCCGGCCACGTCCCCCTCCTCCACCTCGTCGGCCCCATCGCACTCGTCCGATGCCGTGCCGACGCTGGAGGACGTCTTCCGGGACGTCGCCGGCAGCGGCCTCGACGAGCAGTCAGGAGACTTCCGCGATGTCCGAAGCACCCGCCGCACCGCAAACCGAGTCGGCTGACCCGGCCGTCGGCCCCGGCCGACTGGACCTGCTGCTGGTCCCGCCCCGCGCACGTACCGGCTGGCGGGTGCTGCCCGCCAGAGTCGTCGCGATGTGCGTGGTCGAACTGCAAAAGCTGCGCCACGACCGGACCGAGCTGTACACCCGCGCCGTCCAGCCCGCCCTGTGGCTGCTGATCTTCGGCGAGACCTTCACCCGCATCAAGGCCATCCCGACCGGCGGCACCCCGTACATCGACTATCTGGCGCCCGGCATCATCGCCCAGTCGGCCATGTTCATCGCGATCTTCTACGGCATCATGATCATCTGGGAGCGGGATGCCGGCATCCTGACCAAGCTGCTGGTCACGCCGACCCCGCGCTCCGCCCTGATCGCCGGAAAGGCCTTCGCCGCCGGGGTGAAGGCGCTGATCCAGGCCGTCGTGGTGATCGTCATCGCCGCACTGCTCGGCGTGGCCATGACCTGGAACCCCCTGCGGCTCCTCGCCGTCGGCGTCGCCGTGATCCTCGGCTCGGCCTTCTTCTCCTGTCTGTCCATGACGATCGCCGGGATCGTGCTCACCCGCGACCGCCTGATGGGTATCGGCCAGGCCATCACCATGCCGCTCTTCTTCGCCTCCAACGCCCTCTACCCGGTGGAGATCATGCCCGGCTGGCTCCAGACGGTCAGCCGGATCAACCCCCTGAGCTACCAGGTCGATGCCCTCCGCGGACTCCTCCTGGGCACCCACGCCCATCTGCTCCTGGACTACGCCGTCCTGGTGGGGGCCGCCGTACTGGGCATCGCCGCGGCCTCCTCACTCCTGGGCCGCCTGGCCCGCTGACTCCACGTCACCTCGCCCGCCGTCGCGCTCCCCGCAACTCCTCGAACTCGCCCCGCAGACCCGGCGTTACACTCACGCGGGATGCGTTCCTGCGGTCGTACCGCCACCCGGGCAGGCAGGGACGGGAGTGAATTCTCTGCCGCCGGCAGGCCTGCCGGCCCGATCTCGCTTTCCGTCTCCTGACCGGGGCAGTACATCGTGTTCCTGGTGCAGAGTCGATGACGGTGGGTGCGATGGTGGAAACGGCGGAGCGGATCAGGGGAACGTGGTTCACCCGAATACCCTCGGACCGCCAAGTCTCCGATTTCGGTGCCGCGTTCGGGAAACGCCTACCCGGCCCTCGGGCCATGGGCTGGACCGTCACCGCGGTATTTTTTGTGGTGTACACCCTGGTATCGCTTCTCCGGAACGACCGCATGCTCAATGCCGGTTACGACCTGGGGATATTCGAGCAGGCGATACGTGCCTATGCGCACGGGCAGGCTCCGGTCGTGGAACTCAAGGGCCCGGGTTTCAATCTCCTCGGAGACCACTTCCACCCCATCCTGGCGCTCTTCGCCCCCCTCTACCGGCTCTTCCCCAGTGCCGTCACGCTGCTCGTGGTACAGGCCGCCCTGATGGCACTGGCCTGTTTTCCGCTCACCCGCTGGGCACACCGTGCTGTCGGACCGGTCACCGGTCTGGTGGTGGGCTGCGGGCTGGGCGCCTCGTGGGGCCTCGTCGCGGGGGTCACCAAGGACTTCCACGAAATCTGCTGTGCGGTCCCGCTTCTCGCCTTCAGCGTCACCGCGCTCGGACAGCGGCGCTGGTGGGCGGCCGCAGCCTGGGCACTCCCGCTGCTCTTGGTGAAAGAGGACCTCGGGCTCACGCTCGCCGCAATAGGCGGCTATATCGCATGGCAGGGACTGCGCGAGCGGCGTCCTCACCCCACGGCGCGGCGACGCTTCCCCTTCCTGCTCGGCGTGGCCGTCGCATGCCTCGGCGTGGTGGGCACGGCCGTGGAGATTCTCGTTCTGCTGCCCGCCATGAATCCCCGCGGCGGCTTCGACTACTGGCATCAGATGCCCGGTGAGACATCCTCGTCCGGCAGCCTCGGCCTCGCATCCGTCGGATTGCATCTGCTCTGGCCGCCGATGAAATGGCTGCTGCTGTTCATGCTCGCCGCACCCACCGCATTCTTCGGCCTGCGTTCCCCCCTGACGCTGCTGTGCATACCCACCCTCGCGTGGCGGCTGCTGGCCGGCAACGAGCACTACTGGCAGCCGAATTTCCATTACAACGCGATCCTGATGCCCCTCGTATTCGCCGGTCTCATCGATGTGCTCCATCGACGGCCGGATATCGTGCCGCCCCACAGACGCCGTAAGGTCCTGGCCTTCTCCGCCGCCTTCACCGCCGTCACGGCCGCGGTCTATCCGCTCCACGACCTGGTCCTCCCCTCGGCCTGGCAGACCCCGGCCCATGTCCGCACGGCGGAGAGACTGTTGACGCGCATACCCGACGGGGACACCGTCGCCTCCTCGAACCGGCTGGCACCGATGCTGACCGGACGCGCCACCGTCAGCCTGGTCTGCTTCGGCACCGGCCCCGACCCCGCCGCACCGACCGCCCTCCCGGCCGACCCGCCGCGCTGGGTGGTCTCGGACCGTCACGACCCGACCGTCAAAACCCCCTGCCCGGTCGCACAGACCCACCGCATGCTGCGCCTCTACCGCGCCCACGGCTACGTCCAGGTCGCCGAGGAGGACGGCATCACCCTGCTGCGCAGGCGGTA
The DNA here is from genome assembly GCF_043200375.1 of Streptomyces sp. NPDC048434. Taxonomy (NCBI): domain Bacteria; kingdom Bacillati; phylum Actinomycetota; class Actinomycetes; order Kitasatosporales; family Streptomycetaceae; genus Streptomyces; species Streptomyces sp. NPDC048434. The sequence goes on from NZ_JBICXQ010000001.1 coordinate 101,924, forward strand.
ACGGCCGAGCCGGCTTCCACGCCCTCCACAAGACCGGAACGTGGGTTCACCACCGGGCTGGTCGGGTCACCTGCTGGGCGGACTGCGGCGCAGCCGGTGCCGTGCCGGTTGTGCCGCAGTCCGGGGCCATGACACGTACGCCTCGGTGCGAGCGATGACGACGGCGACGGGTACGGCGCGTCGTCCACGTGCCGGGTCGAGGGCCTCACCGCGGGCCGGACGGTGGGTCGGGCGGTGGAGGTGGTTCACGCGTCCGGAGCGACGAGGCTACGGAGCAGGGGGGTGGCGATCCGCACGATGTCCTCCACGTCTGCCTCGGCCAGGTCGGGCATGTGCAGCAGATAGCGCTGGGCGGCGAGACCCATCATGATCGCGCTGAACAATGCGGCCCGCAGTCGCGCGTCGGGGGCATCGATGGTGGCGGCGATGTGGTCGGTGACCTCCACGGTGACATGCCGGCGCAGCAGCTCTGCCGCTTCGTCACTCGTCATGCTGGTCCGCAGGAGCACTGCCATGGGGCTGTCCGGATCCGCCGCCCAGGTGTCCAGCATGCCGCGCAGGCGGTTCTCCACCGTGTGGCCGGGGTCGCTGGTGGTGAGTTCGTCGTGGGGGATCTGCCAGTGGACGGCCTCGCGGAACAGGTCCTGCTTGCTGCCGAAATACTGGATCACGGAGGACTTGTCCACGTCGGCTTCGGTCGCAATGGCGCGGATGGTGGCGCGCTCATAGCCGACTTCCGCGAACTTCCGCCGGGCGGCCGTCAGGATGCGCCGGCGGGTGCGCTCGCCCTTGCGCTCCGGAAGGGCTGCTTCCGCGGTCGGGCCACCTGAACCGGACTTCCGCCCCGCGGCCTGTCCGGGCGCATTCGTCGCTGCATCGGCGCAGGTCAAAGTCGGTCCCCTTTCCGGTGCCGGCCCTGATGCTACAAGCACCTCCGGGCGGCGCCGGCACCGTGGCACGGGAAGGACCGGCCCGTACCGCCACTGCGCTCCGGCCGGTGGAGTCCCAACGGCCGGAGCGGGACGGAACGGTTCGGCGAAACCGTCACCGCGGTGGTGTGCGGACCGGAGCCGTCCGGCTCAGGCGGCCAGCGCCGCCGCATCCTCCACCAGCCGGTCGAGATCCGGCAGAGCGTGAGCCCGGCGCTGGAGTCCTTGGGCGCGCGACCGGTACGAGCGGTCCTCCAGTACGTTGCGCACCGCCGTGGCCAGCACATCGCGGGTGGCGTCCTGGACATCTATCCGAGTCCCGACGCCCAACTGCTGGAGCCGGCTGGCATTGTGGGACTGCTCGGCGAACAACGGCACAGCCACCATGGGAACTCCGGCTGCCAGCGCCTCCCGGGTCCCGTTGAAACCGGCATGCGTGATGAACAGGTCGCTGGACCGGAGCAGCAGTTCCTGCTGGACGAACGACGTCAGATGGACGTTGCCGGGGCGTGGCCCGTCCCACTGCCGCGGGTCGCGGTCCACCCCCAGAGCCACGACACCGGTGACGGGCAGCTCTCCGAGCGTCTCGATGATGGTCCCCAGCAGAGCTTGGGCGCCGCCGGGAAGCCGGGTAGCGTTCGAGCCGAGCGTGGCGAGGACGAGCGGCCGGTCCGTGGAGAGTTGGGCGATGTCCGGGTCGAGGCCACCCTGTGCCGTCTGGGCGGGAACCTGGTAGTAGCGGGCGTTGGGCAGTCGGCTGTCCGTGGGGTAGAAGTCCTCCGGAACGACGCCGGCGCGGAAGGCGCGGAACGGGTGCCAGGGGTCGCTGACCGGCGACAGGCCGAGTTTCCCCCGCTGCCGGTTGAGCTCCTCCGTCACGACGGGGTGCGCATAGGGTGCCATCGGCGCGATGTCCAAAGCGCCGTGTGGGATGCCGAGGCTTTCCGCCGCCAGATAGCCGCCGTACTCGGTCGACTCATGGAGGATCAGGTCCGGTTGCCAACTCCTCGCCACTTCGAGAAGGTCGGGGGTGCTGGCCGCGGCGAGATGCCCGACGAAGGCCGCAGCGAAGAATTCCGGCGCCAGCTCGACGGTCACGGAGCCCACCTTCTCCATGCCGGGCGGGGGCCGGAGCGCACCGCCCTGAAGTGATTCCCCCATCGACTGCATGTGGGGCAGCGTCAACGCGGTAAGTCCGCGCTTCTCGATGTGTGGGACAACGCCGGCTCCCGTGGCGACGGCCACCTCATGACCCGCCTCTTGGGCTCTCTCCGCCACTGGCAGCACCAGGGGGGCGAGGTGCGAATAGATTGCCTGTGCGGTGATGAGGATGCGCATGGTGCTCGCTCTCCACGATGCGGTGCGGGCGCCACGGTGTGGGCCTCGCCCCGGGCTTCACGGCCGACTTCTCAAAAATAAACGCTTGTTGAGAAGCTACCACCCGCGCTTCGCGCCCGCGTCAGGGCCCTGCCCCACCGCTCGGGTCCCGGTGCTTACGCGCCCGCGCGCACAGGCGGCATGAGCCTTCCCCACGTCCCAACGGCTTTCGGCCCACCGCACCTGGTCGTGGTGACCGCTCAGGGTGGCGGCCGGTGATTCAGCACCTGGATCTCACGCCGGCTTGCCGCAGCGGCAAAGCCCGCCGGTCACTCAGAGCCAGTCCCGCCGCTTGAAGATGACGTACAGACTGGTGCAGACGACGGCCATGAGTACGATCGCGAAGGGGTACCCGAACGACCAGTGCAGCTCCGGCATGTGATCGAAGTTCATGCCGTAGATGGTGCCGACGAGGGTCGGGGCGAAGAGGATGGCCGCCCAGGACGAGATCTTCTTGATCTCCTCGTTCTGTTCGAAGCCGGCCTCGGCCAGGGCTCGCATTTCGGCGTTCTGCTGCTGGTTCACCAGGGTCGCGTTGACGGCGAGGATGTCCTGCAGGGCCTGCCGGAAGCCGTCCACGCGGTCGGTGGTGTGCAGTACGTGGTCGGCCACATCGCGCAGATAGCGGCGGAGTTCCTCGTCGATGGCGTACTTCTCGAAGCCTGCGGTCAGGCTCTCCAGCATGCCGTTCAGCGGACGGGTGGCGCGCTGGAACTCCACGACCTCGCGGGAGAGTTCGTAGATGCGGCGGGAGACCCGGGGGTCGCCGCCGAAGACCTCGGTCTCGATCTCGTCGATGTCGTTCTGGACGCCGGCGACGACGGGCTCATAGCCGTCGACGACGGCGTCGAGGATGGCGTAGAGGACGGCTTCGGGGCCGCGTTTGAGGAGTTCGGGGGCGTCCTCCATGCGTGCGCGTACGGCCGAGAGGTCGGGCGCGCCGCCGTGCCGGACGGTGATCACGAAGTCGCGGCCGACGAAGATGTGCAGCTCCCCGAAGTCGACCTCCTCGGGGTCGTCGAGGTAGCGCGCGGCGCGCAGGACGACGAAGAGGGTGCCGCCGTAGCGCTCCAGCTTGGGCCGCTGATGGGCCTCCAGAGCGTCCTCGACGGCGAGCGGGTGGAGGTCGAACTCCGAGGCCAGGGTGAGCAGTTCCTCGCGGCTGGGGCGGTGCAGGCCGATCCAGGCGAGGGTGCCGGAGGTGGTGCGCTGCTGCCGGAAGGCCTCGGCGAGCGTGTCATGGGTGCTGACCCGGCGTCCGTCACGGTAGAGGACGGCGTTGATGACGCTGCTGGTGGTTTCGGCCGGTGGCTCCGCCGCGTCGGAGTCGTCCGTGGCCTCGGCGGGCGGGGGCCCGGCGGGCCGCTTCTTGGCGGGCTTGCGCAGGCCGCGCAGGCCACGCGGCCGACGACCGGGAGGCTCAGAGCCCACGACAGCACCAACCTCCGTCACAAGGGGATGAACAGGCACACAGAATCACGACGGAGGATATCTGCCGCGGATGTCGGAACAGGTCAGCGGCCATGGTGCAGGATGGAGCGGGGCGTGGCGCGGCGTGTGTCGCGTCCGCCGAGCTTTGTATGTTTATCCCTAGAATTGTGCGATGCAGATACCGCAGACAGCCAGCGCTCTCCCGGGTGAGGTGATTCGGTGAACGGCCCCGATGCCACCGACGAGCAGTGGGAAGGGCTTGCCGAGGTCGTCCCGCTCCGCGGCAGCAGTGAATGGCCCTCCTGGCCCGACCACCGTGCCCTCCCCGAGGAGGAACCGGCGGAGGAGGCGCGGCGGTTCATCGTCATCCGCGTCCAGACCTTCGCGGACGCCCGCGAGGTCGCCGAGTACCTGATGGCGCAGATCCCGGTCCTGCTGGACCTCAGCAGCGCCGACGGTGAGGTCGCCAAGCGCATCCTGGACTTCTCCAGCGGAGTCGTCTTCGGGCTCAGCAGCGGGATGCACCGCGTCGACACCAATGTCTTCCTGCTGGCGCCGATCGGCACCGAGGTGGCGGAGGAGGCGGCGGGAACTGTCCCCCGTTCGTAGGAAGAGCTGTGCGGCGTAACGGTTCTCCGGCCGGGACGCTGCATAGCGTCCGGGCATGAATTCCGACAGTGTGCGGCCGGCGGTCACCGAGTTACGGCTGTCCGCCTTCAAGTCCCATCGCGGCGTCATCCTGCCGCTCACCCCACTGACCCTGCTGAGCGGCGAGAGCGGAAGCGGCAAGTCCAGTGCGCTGCAGGCGTACGAGATCCTCGCGCGGCTCGGCAGCGGGGAGTCGCTGGCACGGGCGGTGGGGGAGGTGGCGGGCAGCCCGGCGGCCTGTGTCCCGGCCGGGGCGAGTCCCGACGAACAGGGGAGGCGCGGGTTCCGTATCGGCTGCACGGTCGACGGCCCGGCCGGCCCCGTCAACCTCGATCTCGCCGTACAGGCCGAGCCCGAACTGCGGATCGTCGGCGAGCGGTTGACCGGCGGCGGCGAGACGTTGCTGACCACCGCACTCACCGACCCCACCCGCCCCGCGGTCCAGGCTGCCTGGTACACGGCGGGTGCGACTCCCGTGACCCGCGCGCCGCTGCCCGACGACCGACTCGGCACTTCTTTGCTGCCGTTGCGTGTCGCGGGCAAAACGGCGGGGCAGCGGCTGGTGCTGGCCGCGGCGGAGCAGGTTGTGGTCGCGCTGCGGTCGGCGTTCGTGTGTGACCCGCGGCCGGAGGTCATGCGGCGGGCGGGGGCGGGCGGCACGGGTGCCTTCGGTGAGGGCGGCGGACGGGGCGTGGACGGTGGCGGAGGTGCGGGGCGTGCTGCCGGGGCGCGAGGAGGCGGCCGAGGGGGCGGCTCCGGGGCCGGGCGCGGGGCATCGGTGAGTGGGCCGGGGAAAGCCGGAGGATCCGGCGGGACGGGAGCTGCCGCGGCCTGGGGTGCGCGGGGGCGTAAGACGGGCGGTGGCGAGTCGGGCGGCTGGGGTCGCGACGCGGGGGAGCCGCGGGACGAGGGGCGGCTGCGGTCGTCCTGCGACAACCTGCCCATGGTGTTGCAGCGCACGAGCCGGGAGTGCGCGCGGCGGCATGCCGTGCTGGTCGCGGCGGTACGGGAGGCGTGTGCCGGTCCCGTCGAGGGGCTGCGTGCGGTGCCGAGCCAGTCGGACGGGACGGGAGACGGGTCCGCTGTCGTTCCTGGGGAGGTGGGGCGCAGTGGCTCGACAGGTCCGCGGAGCGCGCAGGGGGCCGGGGGCGCGGCGGGCGTGCGGGCCGTCCTCGACCGGGGTGAACTGGGGGAGCTGCCCGTCGAGCAGCTGGGCGATGGTGAGCTGCGGTTTCTCGCGCTGGCGCTGGTGCTGCTCACCGGGCCGGACGTGCTGGCCATGGACCCGGTCGGGGAGGTGCCGTCGGCCCATCAGCAGATGACGGTGATGGCGGACGGTATGGATCGCTGTATAGACCGCAGGCAGGCGCGTGAGCTGGTGTCGCTGGCCGTGCGGATGACCGAGCGCGGGCATGTGCGGCTGCTGGGGACGGTGCGGGATCCCTCGGTCGCCGAGGGGCTGCCCGGCGTACAGGTGCTACATCTAGAGGCATGAGTGAGGATCTTCATGCGCTGCAGCGACGCCTGGCCGAGTTCGCGGCCGCGCGGGACTGGCAGCAGTACCACACGCCCAAGAACCTGGCCGCTGCGCTGAGCGTCGAGGCTGCTGAACTCGTCGAGATCTTCCAGTGGTTGACGCCGGAGGAGTCGGCGAAGGTGATGTCGAATCCGCGGAAGGCCGGCCGGGTCGAGGACGAGGTCGCGGACGTACTGGCGTATCTGCTGCAGTTCTGCGAGGCGCTGGGGATCGACGCGCTGGCGGCGCTCGCCGCGAAGATCGAGCGTAATGAGTCGCGGTTCCCGGCGGTCCGCTCGGCGCGGCCCGACCGTCCGCGGGAGGGTGAGGAGTAGCGGGCCGAGGGCGTGGGGGGCTGGGCCGGGAGGCTCGGTGGGGCGGGGCGTCGGCTCCCGCCCCACCGTTGTTTCGGCTTCTTCCGGGGCCGGCTGTCGCCTTCGGCCCGCCGGGCCTGTCGGCTTCGCCTGTCGACTTCGCCTGATGGCTTGCATAGCCCTCGGGCGCGTCATTCCGGCGTTCTTCGCGGGCTTCCCTCTCTGCTTCCCTCTCTACGCTCCTTCAGCCGCTGATGCTGCCTGGGGTGCCCCCTTCGGGCGTTTCACGTGACTTGTGCAGGGCGTGGGGAAGGTGGGGGTGTTGTGGCGTGAGGGGAAGGAGCGGGACCGAGGTCGCTCTTCGTCACTCTATGGAGTCATGAATCTCTCCACATCGCCTTGCTTGTCCACAGATTTGCGAATTCCCCTGGCTTTTTTGGGTGTTCGCCCTCACTCTGGGTAGTGGAAAGAGTGCAAGGTGCATGCGAATGATGAGGAGAGGAGGGAGCGGATGGACGCGGTGCGGATCATTGCGGCAAGCCGGCGCGGTCTGGCCGAGGCGAACACGGTGCAGGGAGTGGTCGTCGAGGCATGGCAGGCGCAGGCCTTGGCGGAGGCGATCGGCAGCCATCTCGCGATATTCGGGCCGTACGAAGTGCGGTCCAGAGCCCGAGGGCTGGGCGACGCGGGCGGGCGGTTCAGCGGGGGACTGCTGTGCCCGGCATCGGTCACCGGCGGGCTGCGGGCGGCTCAGCTGTCCGAAGTGCGGGACGTCAAGGAGGCTTTAACCAGCCTGTGCCGACTGCTGCGGGAAGTGTGCGAAGCGCTGGTGGGCGTAGTGCTGCTCGCCGATGAGGAGGGGATGTACTGGACCTGCGTCGAGGCGATGGACACGGTCGACGAATCGAGAGATCGCGTGGCCGGAATATTGGAGAGGCTGGAGGTGCGCGACCGGAATCCTGCCTGAAGTAAGTACAGCACCGAACCGGCTGCGTCCGCACGGCACATATGCCCCGAGCGGTGACTCACCGACCGAGGGCCGGGGAGTGCTCACGCCCGAACGCCCGCCCCGGCATCGATGTCCCGATGCCCGACACCCGCATCGACGTCCGGCACCCCCCCAACATCCGGATATCCCGACATCCCATGCTCGGCACCTTGACGGCGCACTGGCGTGGTCGCGCGCCCGCGCTGTTGGCGGCCCGGCGCATCTTCTGCCGCTGCTACTGGTCCTGCTACTGCCGCTGACCCTTGCCCCGCCGGCCAATTTTCGTCCCCCGCAGCCGACCTGCGAGCTCGGGCCGACCCGACGTCCCACCCGCAGCCGGTCAACGAGCTGGGCCGACCGGACGTCCCGCCGTCCATGTCGCGCGGCGTCCATGTCGCCCACGCAGTCCCGGTCGCCCGCACCGCCCCCGCCGCCCCCTGCCGACCCCGGTTGCCCACGCCGTCCCCGTCGCCCGTTCCGTCGCTCTTGCCTCATCGTCCGCGCGCAGGCAGGGGATGGCTGACCTGAACTGACCTGGCTCGACTTGCCCTGACCCGACCCAGTGCATCAATACGCCTCTGACGATTGGTTCGTCGTTCGGAGTGCAGGATGGAGGTATGGAGCTACGCATCTTCACCGAGCCCCAGCAAGGGGCTTCTTACGACACCCTTCTGAAGGTCGCCAAAGCCACTGAGGATCTTGGGTTCGACGCGTTCTTCCGCTCGGACCACTATCTCCGGATGGGCAATGTCGACGGTCTGCCCGGACCGACGGACGCCTGGATCACGCTGGCTGGCCTGGCGCGTGAGACCAAGCGCATCCGTCTCGGGACGCTCATGACGGCGGGTACTTTCCGGCTGCCGGGCGTGCTGGCCATCCAGGTGGCTCAGGTCGACCGGATGTCCGGCGGCCGCGTCGAACTCGGTCTCGGGGCCGGCTGGTTCGAGGAGGAGCACAAGGCGTACGGCATTCCGTTCCCCAAGGAGAAGTTCGCGCGGCTGGAAGAGCAGCTGGCGATCGTCACCGGCCTGTGGGCCACTGAGGCAGGAGAGGAGTTCAGCTACGACGGGACCTACTACCAGCTGGAGCATTCGCCGGCGCTGCCCAAGCCCGCCCAGGGCAAGGTACCGGTGCTGGTCGGCGGCCACGGTGCGACGCGTACACCGCGGCTGGCGGCGCAGTACGCCGATGAGTTCAACATCCCCTTCGCCTCGCTCGAAGACAGTGAGCGCCAGTTCGGACGGGTGCGGGCGGCCGCTGAAGCCGCCGGGCGCAAGGGCGATGACCTGGTCTACTCCAACGCCCTCGTGGCGTGCGTCGGCAGGGACGATGCCGAGGTGGCGCGACGGGCCGCGGCCATCGGGCGGAACGTGGACGAACTGAAGGCCAACGGCCTTGCGGGCTCACCCGCCGAGGTCGTCGACAAGATCGGGCGCTACGCCGCCATCGGTGCGTCCCGCGTCTACTTGCAGATGCTGGACCTGGATGATCTCGACCACCTTGAGCTGATCTCCACGCAGGTGCAGTCGCAGCTGAGCTGACGTCTGAGACCTGACGTCGGGCGGCGCTGCCGGAAAACCGGTGCGGATCGAGGCGTACTACGGCAATACTCGGACGCGTGTTCCTGACGATAACCACCACCGGCAGCGCCGACCGTCCCGCGACCGACCTCGGATTCCTGCTGCACAAGCATCCTGACAAGGCGCAGCAGTTCTCGACGTCGCACGGCATCGCGCACGTCCTGTATCCCGAGGCTGACGCGCAGCGGTGCACGGCCGCCCTGCTGTTGGAGGTCGATCCCATTGCCTTGGTGCGCCGGAGCCGCGGGAAGGGCCGTGGCGGCGCTCCGGATTCTGCACTGGGGCAGTATGTGAACGACCGGCCGTACGCGGCCTCCTCGCTGCTGGCGGTGGCGCTGCGGAGCGTCTTCGCGAGCGCGATGAAGGGGCAGTGCGCGGCGCGGCCCGGACTGGTGGCACAGCCGATGCCGTTGCGTATCGAGGTGCCGGTGCTGCCCGCCCGGGGCGGCGCGGCGCTGGTGCGCAAGCTGTTCGAGCCGCTGGGCTGGACGGTGCAGGCCGAGCCGCTGCCGTTGGACGAAACGTTCCCGGAGTGGGGTGACTCGCGCTACGTACGGCTCGTCCTGGAAGGGGAGTGCCGTCTCGCCGAGGCGCTGAGGCACCTGTATGTGCTGCTGCCGGTGCTGGACGACGCCAAGCACTACTGGGTCGCCCCGGACGAGGTCGACAAGCTGCTGCGGGCCGGCGAGGGCTGGCTGGAGGACCACCCGGAGCAGCGGGTGATCGTCGGCCGCTACCTCGCGCGGCGCTGGTCGCTCACCCGCCAGGCCATGGAGCGGCTGGAACTGGAGCGGCTGGCCGAGTCGGATGACGCGGCCTCCGAGGAGATCGACAACGCCGTGGACGAGGAGGCGGACACCGAGGAGAAGCCGGTGCCGCTCGCCGTCCGGCGGCGCGAGGCGATCCTCACGGTGCTGCGCTCGGCCAAGGCGGCACGCGTGCTCGACCTGGGGTGCGGGCAGGGGCAGTTGGTCGGTGTGCTGCTCAAGGAAGGGCAGTTCACCGAGGTCGTCGGCGTGGATGTGTCGATGCGGGCGCTGCATGAGGCGCGGCGCCGGTTGCGGCTGGACCGGATCTCCGAGCGGCAGTCGGATCGCGTACGCCTCGTACAGGGGTCGCTGGCGTACACCGACAGCAGGTTGAAGGGTTATGACGCGGCGGTGCTCAGCGAGGTCGTCGAGCATGTCGATCCGGCGAGGCTGCCGGCGCTGGAGTATGCGGTGTTCGGGTCGGCCAGGCCGCGGACCGTCGTGGTGACGACGCCGAACGTGGAGTACAACGTGCGCTGGGAGTCGCTGCCGGCCGGTCACGTACGGCATGCGGACCATCGCTTCGAGTGGACACGCGAGGAGTTCCGGCAGTGGGCGCGGGAGGTCGCCGCACGGCACGGTTACGAGGTGAGCTTTGCCCCGGTGGGCCCGGACGATCCCGAGGTCGGCCCGCCCACCCAACTGGCGCACTTCCGTACGACCGGTGAAGACAGCAGTAATCGTGAAGACAGTAGTAGTCGTGAAAGCAGCGGCGCTTCGACGACCGGGAAGGAGGTCGCGGCATGACGGATGACGACCGCACGGAGTACGGAGACGAAAACCAGCACACGCACGAGGACCGGCAGGGAGGCAGGACTCAGCAGGAGCGCGGGCCCGAGCCGCAGCCTCGGCCCGAGCCGGCCCGGCGCACGCTCGCCGTGCCCGATCTCTCGCTCGTGGTGCTGATCGGAGCCACCGGTTCCGGCAAATCCACCTTTGCGGCCCGGCACTTCCGGCAGACCGAGGTCCTCTCCTCCGACTTCTGCCGGGGGCTGGTCAGCGACGACGAGAACGACCAGAGCGCCAGCGGCGACGCGTTCGAGGTGCTGCACTTCATCGCGGCGAAGCGGCTGGCCGCCGGGCGGCTGACGGTCGTGGACGCCACCAATGTGCAGTCCGAGGCGCGCGCCCAGCTGGTGCGGCTGGCCCGGGAGCATGACGTACTACCGGTGGCGATCGTCCTGGACGTTCCCGAGCAGGTCTGCGCCGCACGCAACGCGGCGCGCGCCGACCGGGCCGGGCTGCCACGCCGGGTCATCCAGCGTCACCAGCGTGAACTGCGCCGTTCCCTGCGGCATTTGGAACGTGAGGGCTTCCGCAAGGTGCACGTCCTGCGGGGGCAGGAGGAGGTGGAGTCCGCCGAGGTCGTCACCGAGCGGCGGTTCAACGATCTGCGGCATGTCACCGGTCCGTTCGACATCATCGGCGACATCCACGGCTGCCGTTCCGAGCTGGAGACCCTGCTCGGCAGGCTGGGCTATGCGCTGGTGCGCGACGGTCTCGGCCGGGCCGTGGACGCCGCACACCCCGAGGGCCGTACCGCAGTCTTCGTCGGTGACCTCGTCGACCGTGGGCCGGACAGCCCCGGAGTGCTGCGTTTGGTGATGGGCATGGTCGGAGCCGGGCATGCGCTGTGCGTGCCGGGCAACCACGAGAACAAACTCGGCCGCTACCTCAAGGGCCGCAAGGTTCAGCACACCCATGGGCTCGCCGAGACCATCGAGCAGTTGGACAAGGAGGACGCCGCCTTCCGCACCGAGGTCGGGGAGTTCATCCAGGGTCTGGTCAGCCACTACGTCCTGGACGGCGGCGGACTCGTGGTGTGTCACGCCGGGCTGCCGGAGAAGTACCACGGCCGGACATCCGGCCGGGTGCGGTCCTTCGCGCTGTACGGCGACACGACCGGCGAGACCGACGAGTTCGGCCTGCCGGTGCGCTACCGGTGGGCCGAGGACTACCGCGGCCGCGCCGCCGTCGTCTACGGCCACACCCCCACCCCGCGCGCCAACTGGCTCAACAACACCCTCTGCCTGGACACCGGTTGTGTCTTCGGCGGTGCGATGACCGCGCTGCGCTGGCCGGAGCGCGAGCTGGTGGACGTACCGGCGGAGCGGGTCTGGTACGAGCCCGTCAAACCGCTCGCCACGGAGGCGCCCGGCGGGGCGGACGGCCGTCCGCTCGATCTGAACGACGTGGCGGGGCGGCGGATCGTGGAAACCCGGTACATGGGCCGGCTCGCGGTCAAGGAGGAGAACGCCGCGGCCGCACTGGAGGTGGTGAGCCGCTTCGCGATCGACCCGCGGCTGCTGCCGTACCTCCCGCCGACGATGGCGCCCTGCGCGACCTCGGCGGAGGACGGCTACCTGGAGCACCCCGCGGAGGCGTTCGCCGGGTACCGGGCGGACGGAGTGCGGGAAGTGGTGTGCGAGGAGAAGCACATGGGGTCTCGTGCGGTGGTCCTGGTGTGCCGCGACGAGACGGTGGCCGAGGAGCACTTTGGGGTGCCGAAGGGCGTCTCGGGCGCCCTGTACACCCGCACCGGCCGGCCGTTCTTCGACGACCCGGAGACGACCGAGCGCATCCTGCGGCGGGTCAGGGACTGTGCCGAAGAGGCCGGTCTGTGGGCGGAGCTGGAGACCGACTGGCTGCTGCTGGACGCCGAATTGATGCCGTGGTCGCTGAAGGCGACCGGTCTGCTGCGCAAGCAGTACGCGGCCGTGGGCGCGGCATCCGGGGCGGCGTTCCCAGGTGTGCTCGGTGCGCTGGAGGCGGCGGCCGCGCGAGGGGTTGAGGTGTCGCCGCTGCTCGCCCGGCAGCGGGACCGGGCCGCGGACGCCGCCGCCTTCACGGAGGCATACCGGCGCTACTGCTGGCGCGTCGGGGCGGACTCGTCGGATGCTGCCATCGCCTCGGATGCCGCCGATGCGTCAGATGCTGCCGTCGCCTCGGATGCCGCCGATGCGTCGGGTGCCGCCGTTGCCTCGGATACCGCTGATGTCTCGGGTGCCGCCGTTGTGCCGGACGCACCGCACGCCGGCGGCTCCTCGCGTGCCGACGACGTACCGGAGGCTGCGGACGCTCGGCCTGCACCGGAGGCGTCGGACCGGTTCGCCGGGCTCGGTGAGCTGGACGGTGTCCGGCTCGCGCCGTTCCAGATTCTCGCGGTGCAGGGCCGCAGCCTCGCCGGGCTGGCGCACACCGACCAGCTGGCCCTGATCGACCGGCTCATCACGGCGGAGGGCGTGGTGACGGCCCGGAACGGCGTGGCGGCCGGCGGCACCCAGGCCGGGCCGGGACTGCTCGCCACGACCCGGCGGATCATCGTCGACACGGAGGACGAGTCGTCGGTCGCGGCCGGTACCGCCTGGTGGCTGGAGATGACCGCCGGCGGTGGCGAGGGCATGGTGGTCAAGCCGGTTCAGGCGCTGATCCGGCAGGGCGACGGACGGCTCGTCCAGCCGGGCGTCAAGTGCCGTGGCCGCGAGTACCTGCGGATCATCTACGGGCCGGAGTACACCCGCCCGGAGAACCTCAAGCGTCTGCGCATTCGTCATCTCGGCCATAAGCGTTCGCTGGCCCTGCGCGAGTACGCGCTCGGCCTGGAGGCGCTCGACCGGCTGGCGGAAGGCGAACCGCTGTGGCGGGTGCACGAGGCGGTGTTCGCGGTGCTCGCGCTGGAGTCGGAGCCGGTGGACCCGCGGCTGTAGACGGGCGCGAGTGACGTACGGCCGGGGTGGGGTACGGGCAGGAGTGGCGTCCGGCCGGAGTTGCGTACGGGCCGGAGCGGAGTGAAGGCCGAAGTGGCGTCCGGCCGGAGTTGCGTACGGGCCGGAGTGGAGTGAAGGCCGAAGTGGCGTACGGGCCGTGGGATAGGAGCCCTCGGCCCGTACGCCGCCCGGCCCGGCGCGCCCCGCCCCGCTCCGCCCCTCCGCAGGCCCGGCGGCCACCCCCGCCCGGCGTGGGTCAGCGCCCTCCCGATCCCCAGCCGACGGCGCCCGATGCGGACCCACCCCGGCCGCACCGGACCGGCCGGCGCCCACCCCGTGCGACCCGACATCCTCCGACTCCCTCCGCCGAGGCGTCCTAGCGGCCAAGATGGGTGGATGGGATTCCAAGTCGACTCCGAGGCCGGGCGGCTGCGCCGGGTCATCCTGCACCGCCCCGATCTGGAGCTGAAGCGGCTCACGCCCTCGAACAAGGACGCCTTGCTCTTCGACGACGTGCTGTGGGTGCGCCGGGCGCGGGCCGAGCACGACGGGTTCGCGGATGTGCTCCGCGACCGGGGGGTGGAGGTGCACCTCTTCGGGGATCTGCTGGGCGAGAGCCTGCAGATCCCCGAGGCACGGCGACTGGTTCTCGACCGGGTCTTCGACGAGAAGGAGTACGGGCCGCTGGCCACCGACCATCTGCGGGCCGCCTTCGACGAGCTGCCGGTGCCCGAGCTGGTGGAAGCGCTGGTCGGCGGCATGACCAAGCGTGAGTTCCTGGAACGTCATGCCGAGCCGACCTCGGTCCGCTTCCATGTGATGGATCTCGACGACTTCCTGCTGGGCCCGTTGCCCAACCACCTCTTCACCCGCGATACCTCCGCCTGGATCTACGACGGGGTCTCGATCAACTCGATGCGCTGGCCGGCCCGGCAGCGCGAGACCGTGCACTACGAGGCGATCTACCGCCACCACCCGCTCTTCCGTGACCAGGACTTCCACGTCTGGTCGGAGGGCCAGGCGGATTTCCCCTCGACCATCGAGGGCGGCGACGTCCTGGTGATGGGCAGTGGCGCGGTGCTGATCGGGATGAGCGAACGGACCACTCCGCAGGCCGTGGAGCTGCTTGCGCGGGGGCTGTTCGCGGCGGGTTCCGCGCGCACGATCGTGGCGCTCGACATGCCCAAGCGCCGGGCGTTCATGCATCTCGACACCGTCATGACCATGATCGACGGGGATGCCTTCACCCAGTACGAGGGGCTGGGGATGCTCCGCTCGTACACCATCGAGCCGGGCTCGGGTGACCAGGACCTCAAGGTCACCGATCATCCGCCGGAGCATATGCACCGCGCCATAGCGGCCGCGCTGGGTCTTTCCGACATCCGGGTGCTGACCGCGACCCAGGATGTGCACTCGGCCGAGCGTGAGCAGTGGGACGACGGGTGCAATGTGCTGGCGGTGGAGCCGGGTGTGGTGGTGGCGTACGAGCGCAATGTCACCACGAACACCTTTCTGCGCAAGCGCGGCATCGAGGTGATCACGATTCCGGGGAGTGAGCTGGGGCGTGGACGCGGCGGGCCGCGCTGTATGAGCTGCCCGGTGGCGAGGGATGCGGTGACGGGGGCAGCCTGAGCATGACCCCGGATCCGTCCGGACAGCCCGGCGCCGGATCCGTCCGGGGAGCGTGACCCCGTATCCGGGTATCCGGTCCATGGAGCGTGATCCCGTTCCGTCCGTAGGGGAGGTACGGGCCGTGCAGGTGACAGCTCCGCATAGGGATACGTGAGTGCGTATACACTTCCGGGGTCTGAGTCCGTCCCGACTGCCGCGAACCAGGAGCCCACCCATGGCGATAGACCTCACGGGCCGCCACTTCCTCAAGGAGCTGGACTTCAGCGCCGAGGAATTCCGCCGACTGATCGACCTGGCGGCCGAGCTCAAAGCGGCCAAGCGCGCCGGCACCGAGGTCCCCCGCCTCCGGGGCAGGAACATCGCCCTGATCTTCGAGAAGACCTCGACCCGGACCCGCTGCTCGTTCGAGGTCGCCGCCGCGGACCAGGGGGCCTCGACCACCTACCTGGACCCGTCCGGCTCGCAGATCGGGCACAAGGAGTCGGTGAAGGACACCGCCCGGGTCCTCGGCCGGATGTTTGACGGTATCGAGTTCCGCGGTAGCCGGCAGTCCGACGTCGAGGAGCTGGCGGCCCACGCCGGAGTGCCCGTCTTCAACGGACTGACCGACGACTGGCACCCCACCCAGATGCTCGCCGACGTGCTGACCATGGTCGAGCACGGCCAGGGCCGTCCCCTGACCGAGACCGCCTTTGCCTACCTCGGCGACGCCCGCAACAACATGGGCAACTCCTACCTCGTCACCGGCGCCCTGCTCGGCATGGACGTACGGATCGTCGCGCCCCGGCAGCTCTGGCCCGACGGGGCGGTGGTCGCCCGCGCGAAGTCGCTCGCCGAGACCAGCGGCGCCCGCATCACGCTCACCGAGGACGTCGCCGAGGGCGTGCGCGGTGCGGACTTCGTGACGACCGACGTCTGGGTCTCCATGGGTGAGCCGAAGGAGGTGTGGGACGAGCGGATCGCGCTGCTCGCCCCGTATGCGGTCACGATGGAGGTGCTGCGCGCGACCGGCAAGCCGGAGGTGAAGTTCCTGCACTGTCTGCCCGCGTATCACGACCTCGGTACCGCCGTCGGCCGGGAGATCCACGCCCGGCACGGGCTGTCGTCGCTGGAGGTCACCGACGAGGTCTTCGAGTCCGCGCACTCCGTCGTCTTCGACGAGGCGGAGAACCGGATGCACACGATCAAGGCGGTGCTGGTCGCGACCCTCGCCCGGTAGCGGCGGCTCGCAGGCCCGCCGCCTGTCTGTGCACCGCAGGAAACGTCACACTGCATAGCCATACGGGCATATGGGCGATCATGCAGGCAAAGCGGTTACCATCGATCCGCTCGCGGGGCCCGGACCCACCGGTCCGGGCCCCGCTCCGTGCGTGACCCACCCCTGCCACGCGCATCGCACCACCAGAGAGAGAACCGCCCCCATGATGGCCGTCCTGAAGCTGGCGGTCCTGGTCCTGTTCTGTGTGATCGGCTTCAGCGCCTTCCGGGCCGGCAACCTCTCGCCGTTCGCCCCGGAGAGCGTCGCCGGCATCACCTCCGGCGCCTCGGTCGCGTTCTTCTCGTACATCGGCTTCGACGCGATCACCACGGCCGGTGAGGAGGTCAGGAACCCGCGGCGCAACATCCCCGTCGCGATCATGGTCTGCATCGGTGTGGTCACCGTGCTGTACTGCCTGGTCGCGGTCTCCGCCATCGGCGCCCTCTCCTCCGACCAGGTCGCCGGCCGGCCCGCGGCGCTGTCGCTGATCGTCAACCGCGTCACGCACTCGACGCTCGGCGGCGGAGTGATCGCGTTCGGTGCCGTCGTCGCCATCGCCTCGGTCGTCCTGGCGGTCATGTACGGCCAGACCCGCATCCTGATGTCAATGTCGCGGGACGGTCTGATCCCGCGGATCTTCGAGCGGATCTCGCCCCGTACGTCCACTCCGGTCGCCAACACCTGGATCGTCGCGCTCGTCTTCGCCGTGCCGGCCGCGGTCGTCCCGCTGGACGTGGTGATGAACCTGACCACCATCGGGACGCTGGCGATCATGGCGGTGGTGAACCTGAGCGTGATGGTGCTCCGCCGCACCCGCCCCGATCTGCCGCGCCGCTTCCGCGTCCCGCTCTTCCCGGTCAGCCCGGTCCTCGGGATCGGCTTCTGCCTCTATCTGATCTACGGGACGGGGCCGGCTACCTGGCTCCAGTTCGCCGGGTTCCTGGTGGTCGGCGCGCTGGTCTACGCGTGCTACGGGCGCCGCCGCTCGCGGCTCGGTTCGGTGCCGCAGGCGCCCGCGGACGAGTCCGGCGGGGGTGCCACCGCCACCGCCACTGCCGCCGGTGTGGGCGTCAGCGCCGGCGTGGGCGCTTCAGCTCGGGAAGGGTGAACCAGACCGCCTTGCCGCGCGGCGTGGGGCGGCAGCCGGAGGCGACGCTGAGGGACCGGATCAGCAGCAGGCCACGACGGTGGTCACGGCCCTGGTCGTGGCAGCTCGGGGCGGAACTGTCGATGCGGTGGGGGTCGGGGGTGCCGTCGGCATCGACCACGACGTCAGCATCGAGATCGGCATCGGCGTCAGTATCGGTATTGGCGTCAGCATCGACGGTGACGTCAGCATCGACATCGGCAGCGCCGTCGCGCTCGGCGGCATCCGTCCCGCCGGCGTCATCGGTCCCGTCGTGGCCCTCCTCGCTGCGCCCCGCAGACTCACTTCCGTCCGTCCCTTCGCGGTGCCCGGCCCACCCGCTGCACTCCGTGCGCTGCACCGGGAGGTGACCGTCGCCGGTCGGGTGACCGTCCCCCGCGCGATCGCCGTCCCCCGAGTCGTGACCGTGCGCCCGGGGCTGACCGTCCCCCGAGTCGTACCCGCGCCCCGACGGCTGACCGTCCCCCAAGTCGTACCCGTCCCCCGACGGCTGACCGTCCCCCGTGCCGCGGCCGTCCCCCGCGACGAATGACGCGGGACCGGCCGGTGCCCCCACCAGCACCGGAGCGTCCGGATCCGGCAGGGGGAGCGGGCTGCCGAGTCCCTGGACGAGCCGGGGATCGCGGTCGTGCACCTCGATCCGGCAGCCCGTCGGGCGCAGTTCCACCGCCAGCTCGATGGGGTCCGTATCGCGGGTGTGCTTGAGGGCATTGGCGACGAGTTCGGCGGTCAGCAGCTGCGCGGTGGTGCGGTCGGCCGTGGCCCGGAGGTCCTGCATGGCCGTTCTGACCATGGCACGGGCGATCGGGACGGCGGTTGCGCTGCGCGGCAGCGTGATGCGCCAGATCGAGGGAGCGGGCGGTTCCAGCATGCGCTGTGCGTTCCGTTCGCAAAAGGCCGGGTCGGATACCTGAGATCAGATGGGATACGTCCACGGTAGGAAGCGCGGGGCGCTCGGATCAGGGGCGAGCGACCAGGAAGGGCATGACCTAAGTCATGAGGCGGCCGGGACCTTCGACCGGCCCACGCCCCCGCCCCACGCCGCCCGCCCCGCGGCTCGCCACCCAACTGCCGCTCCCACAGCCCGCCCCTCTCTCCCACCCCTCCAGCACCCCGCCACGCGCCGCGCCGTTATCGCGTCCTCGTGACGACAGTCATGAACCAGTGATAACTTCGACAGGGCATCCGGAAGAGCATCCACCCGGCCACTCGGCCAAAGGGGGCAGGCAGCCCGATGAGCCCGTTCGCAGGATCAGCCCGCAGTACAGACACCTGGCAACACATCCGCGTGACCAGGAAGGACGGGATCGCCACCGTCACGCTGGCACGCCCGGACAAGCTCAATGCGCTCACCTTCGAGGCCTACGCCGACCTGCGTGACCTGCTCGCTGAGCTGTCCAGGGAGCGTTCCGTGCGTGCCCTGGTGCTCGCGGGGGAGGGGCGCGGCTTCTGCTCCGGCGGCGATGTCGAGGAGATCATCGGCGCCACCCTGGGCATGGACACCGCACAGCTGCTGGACTTCAACCGGATGACCGGGCAGGTCGTACGGGCGGTACGGGAGTGCCCGTTCCCGGTCATTGCGGCCGTCCACGGGGTCGCGGCGGGCGCGGGCGCGGTGCTCGCACTGGCCGCGGACTTCCGCGTCGCCGACTCGTCCGCCCGCTTCGCCTTCCTCTTCACCAAGGTCGGCCTCTCCGGCGGTGACATGGGCGCGGCCTATCTGCTGCCCCGTGTGATCGGCCTCGGTCATGCCACCCGGCTGCTGATGCTCGGTGATGCCGTCCGGGCACCGGAGGCCGAACGGCTCGGTCTGATCAGCGAGTTGGCCGAGGAGGGCCGGGCCGACGAGGCGGCCGCGGCGCTCGCCCGGCGGCTCGCCGAGGGGCCCGCGCTGGCGCACGCCCAGACCAAGGCGCTGCTCACCGCTGAGCTCGACATGCCGCTGGCCGCCGCCGTCGAGATGGACGCCGCCACCCAGGCGCTGCTGATGAACAGCGCCGACTACGCGGAATTCCATGCCGCGTTCACGGAGAAGCGGGCGCCCAAGTGGCAGGGGAAATAGCCATGCGGGTCGCCGTCATCGGCGGTGGGCCGGGCGGGCTGTACGCCGCGGTCCTCCTCAAACGCCTCGACCCCACCCGTGAGATCACGGTCTGGGAGCGCAACGCGCCCGACGACACTTTCGGCTTCGGTGTGGTGCTCTCCGACGAGACCCTGGGGGGTATCGAGCACGCCGACCCGGAGGTCTACCGCGCCCTCCAGGCCGAGTTCGTCCGCTGGGACGACATCGACATCGTGCACCGCGGCCGCACCCTGACCTCCGGCGGGCACGGCTTCGCAGCGCTGGGGCGGCGCCGGCTGCTGGCCGTGCTCCACCGGCGCTGCCGCGACCTCGGCATCGCGCTGCGCTTCCGCACCGAGGCCCCGCCCGCCGCCGAACTCGCCCGCTCGTACGACCTGGTGATCGCCGCCGACGGGGTGCACAGCGCGACCCGCACCGCACATGCCGACGCCTTCCGCCCACGGCTGACCAACCACTGCTGCCGCTACATCTGGCTCGCCGCCGACTTCGCCTTCGACGCCTTCCGCTTCGAGATCGCCGAGACCGAGCACGGCGTCGTACAGCTCCACGCCTACCCCTTCGCCGGCCCGTCGCCCGACCCGCGCCCCGCGGTGCCGCCCTCCGAGCCGGCGGGCAACCTCGGAGCCAGCACGGTCATCGTCGAGATGCGCGAGGAGGTCTGGCAGGCGGCCGGTCTCGACCGCTGCGATGAGCGCGAGTCGGCGGAATGGTGCGCCAAGGTCTTCACCGACGCCCTGCGCGGCCGGTCGCTGCGTTCCAACAACTCCAGCTGGATCGCCTTCCGTACGGTCGTCAACGAGCGCTGGTCGTACGGCAACACGGTGCTGCTCGGCGATGCCGCGCACACCGCGCACTTCTCCATCGGCTCCGGCACCAAGCTCGCCGTCGAGGATGCCCTCGCGCTGGCCGCCTGCCTCCAGGAGCAGCCCGACACCGCCGGTGCCCTGGCCGCGTACGAGGAGGAGCGCCGCCCGGTCGTCGCCTCCACGCAGCGCGCCGCCCGCGCCAGCCTCGCCTGGTTCGAGGAGCTGGCCACCTACCTCGACCAGCCGCCCCACCAGTTCGCCTTCAACCTCCTCACCCGCAGCCGCCGCGTCACCCACGACAATCTGCGGCTGCGCGACCCCGGATTCGTCGCGGCCGTCGAGAGCGAGGCGGGCACCCCGTCCGCCACGCCCCCCATGTTCACGCCGTTCCGGCTGGGGGAGCTGACGCTGCGCAACCGGGTCGTGGTCTCGCCGATGGACATGTACTCCGCCGGCGACGGCGACGGCACCCCCGGTGACTTCCACCTCGTCCACCTCGGGGCCCGAGCGCTGGGCGGCGCCGGGCTGGTGATGACGGAGATGGTGTGTGTCAGCCCCGAGGGCCGGATCACCCCGGGCTGTACGGGGCTGTATGCGCCGGAGCACGAGACGGCCTGGCGCCGGGTCACCGACTTCGTCCACACCTCCGCACCCGGCACCGCCATCGGTGTCCAGCTCGGCCACTCGGGCCGCAAGGGCTCGACCCGGCTGATGTGGGAGGGCATCGACCAGCCCCTCCAGGACGGCAACTGGCCGGTCGTGGCGCCCTCCGAGCTGCCCTACCGCGCCGGCGTCAACCAGATCCCGCATGCCTTGTCCGAGGCCGAACTGGGCACCGTGCGGGAGCAGTTCGTCCGCTCCGCCGAGTCCGCCGCCCGCGCGGGCTTCGACCTCCTCGAACTCCACTGCGCCCACGGCTACTTGCTCTCCGGCTTCCTCTCGCCGCTCACCAACCACCGCACCGACGCCTACGGCGGCGATCTCACCGGCCGGCTGCGCTTCCCGCTGGAGGTCTTCGACGCGGTCCGCGCCGTCTGGCCGGCCGGGCGTCCGATGACGGTCCGAATCTCCGCGACCGACTGGGCCGACGGCGGCACCACCGCGGACGACGCGGTGGCGATCGCTCGGGCCTTCGCCGAGCACGGCGCCGATGGCATCGACGTGTCCACCGGACAGGTCGTCCCCGACGAACGCCCCGACTACGGCCGCTCGTACCAGACCCCGTTCGCCGACCGGATCCGCAACACCCTCGGTGTGCCGGTCATCGCGGTCGGCGCCATCTCCTCCTGGGACGACGTCAACTCCCTGGTACTGGCCGGGCGCGCCGACCTGTGCGCACTGGCCAGACCGCATCTGTACGACCCGCACTGGACGCTGCACGCCGCCGCGGAGCAGGGGTACGCGGGGCCGGGCGCCCCCTGGCCGCTGCCCTATCAGGCGGGCAGCCGCACCCCGCCCGCCGGACGTACCGATGCGCCGAAGCCCCGCCTCACGCTGCGGTGACGGGGAGGCACGGGCAGCGGGGCGGGGCCGTTCCGTGGCCGGCCCGGCAGGGGCGTGCGGCGGGACGGCGAAGCGGTCGGTCGGGGGAGCCGGCGGGCCCGGGAAGGGGCCGGTCAGGAGGTCGGTACGCAGGCGATCTGCGCCGAGACGACCGGCTTGCCGTGCTGTTCGACGGCGACCTCGACCTGCCGGCGGTCGCCGTCGGTGTGGCCCGTGGTCCGCGCCTGCACCCAGGAAGGCGCATCGAGTTCGGCGTAGCGCTCGAAGGAACAGTCGATCGACGCCGGCACGGTGAAGCCGGGCGTTGCGGCCTGCGCGGCCTGCCGGGCGGCCTCGACCATCAGCATGCCGGGCGCGTGATCCACGGGGTGGTCGAAGAGCACCGGGTGCGAGGTGTCCACCCGCAGCTGCCAGCGGTCGGGGCGGTCGGTGGGGGAGAGCACCACATCGCGGTCGTGTTCCCGGGCGACCAGCTGCGGGGCGACGGCCTCCGGCAACGGCAGTTTCCGGGAGTTGGCGAGGGCCACATCGCTGTATTCGCCGCGCAGCCGGCGGTAGACGGCCGGACTGTGGCAGGAGAAGAGGAGGGACGCGGAGGCCAGGTCGCGGCCGTCGCACACGATCCGGAAATCCTGGCGGGCGCTGACCAGCCGGGTGCCGCGGTGGACCATGTCATGGGCGGTGATGTGCAGTTCGACCTCGGCCGGTTCCTCCGCGGCGCGCAGCGCCT
The DNA here is from genome assembly GCF_043200375.1 of Streptomyces sp. NPDC048434. Classification (NCBI taxonomy): domain Bacteria; kingdom Bacillati; phylum Actinomycetota; class Actinomycetes; order Kitasatosporales; family Streptomycetaceae; genus Streptomyces; species Streptomyces sp. NPDC048434. The sequence continues at coordinate 124,382 of NZ_JBICXQ010000001.1, forward strand.
GCGGTGCGAGGTCGTAACGGACCCGCTGCCACATGATCGGGTGGTCGAGCGGCACGCGATACGCGACATGGCTGAGTAATATCCCGGCCTGTCGCATGGTCTCTATCAGCAGCAGCGGGTCGTGCAGCCCGTGCACGGGACCGTAGAAGGTGTGGGCGCGCGGCCACTGGGCGCTGACCACCCAGCCGACGTCGTCGCGTCGCCAGTTGGTCAGGAAGACCTCGGCCACGGCGGCGCGGTGGACGTACTCGCGCGGCACGGTCGTGGTGAGCACCGACGGTCTGTTTCCGTCGGCGAACCGGCCTCCGATGTCGGGACGCTGATCGCGCAAGTACGGCGTGAGCGTGGCGCCGGCCATAGGTGTTTCCTTTCTGCTGTGCGGCTCTCAGTGCCCTGACGGGCTGAGCCTCGGTGACGGCCCTGCGGATTAAGATACGGACCATGTGGTTTGTTTTGCATGCCTGAGCGGGGGCCGCGACTCCGTCGGGGCGGTGGCGAAAGATGTCAGACCGGGATCTTCACACAGCGGCCGTGCGGGTCCAGATGACCCAGCGCGCCGGGCGACGCGAGACCCGGAAGAGTGTGTTTCCACAGGGCCGTGACGCGCTCCGGGAGATCGGCGCGGTTGGTCGCGGCCCGGGAGAACAACTGCACTCCCATGTAGGCGGCGACAAAGAACTCGGCCGCCCGGTCCGGTGCCACGCCGGGCAGTAATTCGCCGTTCTCCCGGGCCTCGGTGAACATCGTGGTGATGATGTCCGTCCAGGCCTGGTACGGCACGAGCGGGTCCTCGCTGAAGGTCGTCTCGACCGCGATGCGGGTGCCGGCCTGCAGCAACGGGTCGCTGCGCAGGGCCAGCGCCACCTGGTGGGTGAAGTCGATGGCGTCCTGCAGCCGCGATTCGCTGACTTGTGGCAGAAACGGATCGGTCTGCTCCGTTATGACCGCACGGGCCAGTGCGTCCTTGGACGTGAAGTGGAAGTACACGGCTCCCTTGGTGACTCCGGCGCGCTGGATGATCTCGGCCATCGTGGCGGCCTGGTACCCGCGCGTGCCGATGACGTGAGCCGCTGCTTCGAGGACGGCGCGTCGGGTGCGCACTGCGCGTTCCTGCTTGACCACCGATCATCCTCCGTATGCTCTCTTGGAGTTGTTGTGCCTGGGTGCGACCCGCTGCCCGTGGCCGCGCAGTCTATTTCCGCATCATAAAGAAGCCAACCATGCGGTATTGAATTGCGGGGACCCGGCGGGGGGCCCGACGGGCATGATCCGGCGTCGCGCACCGGTGCGGCGTCGTCGAGTGCTACGAGCGCGAGGAGCTGTCCGATGTCCCCCACCGTCGTGCCCGCCATACCTGCCATGCACCGCGAGGTCCGGCTCGCCGACCGGGCCGAAGGCCAACTGACGGTACGTCACTTCAACGTCGTCGAGGTCCCGGTGCCGGAACCGGGGCCGGGCCACGTGCTGGTGCGCACCCGCGTGATGGCGGTGACCGCGGCCATGCGGACGCAGATGGCCGGAATGCGGCTGCCAATGGCCTCATTTGTGCCGGGTGAGGCGCTGTGGGGCTCCGCGGTGGGCGAGGTGGTGGCGGCCCCCGGCGGCGGCTTCACACCCGGCGAGCTGGTCCGTCATCCGTACGGCTGGCGGGAGTTCGCGGCCGTCGAGGAGTCGCGCGTACGGCGGCTCGACCCGGACGAGCTGCCGACTCCCGCGGCGCATCTGTCGCAGGGCGCGACGGCCTGGGGTGCGCTGCGCCGGGCGGCCGAGGTGCGGCCCGGGGACACCGTTTTCGTCACCGGCGCGGCGGGCGGCGTGGGCAGTCTGGCCGGGCAGCTGGCGCGGCGGCTGGGTGCCGGCCGGGTCGTCGGCAGCACCGGCTCGGAGCGCAAGGCCGTCCGGCTACGTGCCGAGCTGGGGTACGACGACACGGTCGTGCGCGGCGCCGGGCCGATGGAACAGCAGCTGCGCCGGGCGGCGCCGGACGGCATCGATGTGCTGCTGGACACCGTAGGCGGCGAGCAGCTCACGGCGGCGCTCGCGCTGGCCCGCCCGGATGCGCGGTTCGCGCTGGTCGGCGCGCTCTCCAGTCAGCTGGGCGGGGGCGACGGCAGCGTCGCTCCGGTGGAGCTGGATGCGGGGCTGATCATCACGCGACGGGTGGCGCTGCGCGGCTTCGGTCTGCATGCGCACCCGGATCTGCCGCAGGAGTGGACAAAGGAGTTCGGCCAGGGCCTGCGGGAGGGCTCCCTGGTCTTCCCGCACGCCCTTCTGAAGGGGATCGAGCAGGCGCCGCGGGCGCTGTGCGAACTCACGCAGGGGCGTCATATCGGAGCCGTGCTGGTCGAGTTGTGAGACGGGGGTGTGAAGACGGGGACGGGCGGTGCGGGCCGGAGCCGGGTCAGCCGGCCGCCGGGATCTGTGTCGGCGCCGGGATGCCGGCGGCGGGGACCCGTCCCGGTGCGGCCGGCAGCAGCGCCCACAGGCCGACGATGGCCTCCTGGTTCCACCATGTCCGCTCCTCGCTGCCCAGATGCAGCAGGCCCACCACGACCGAGGTCAACAGCTGGGCGGTGCGCCGCGGTTCGGTGTCCGACGCATGCGGTCCGGCCGGTCCGCCGGTCCCGCAGGTCACCGCCTTGTCGAGGAAGAGGGCGTACCAGCGCTGCTCCAGGGCGTAGATGCCGAGCCCCGGCGCGGTCTCCGGCCGCAGTCGCAGTCCGGCGCGCAGCACGGCGTCCGACTCGACCCGGCCGAACAGCTCGACGGTGAAATCCCTCACAGCGGCGGCCAGTGGCTCCTCGGAGCGGGTGAAGGCGCCCTCGATCTCCTGCAGGGTCTCCAGCGCCGCGTCCCGCACCGCCAGCGTGAGGTCGTCCTTGGAAGTGAAGTGGAAGTAGAGCGCGCCTTTGCTCAGCCGGGCCCGCCGGCTGATCTCGACCATGCCCGCTGCAGGTACCCCTTTCTCCAGGAAGGTCTCTGCGGCCGAGCGGATGAGTGCCTGGCGGCTCTGGATGGCGCGATGCTGGGTGGGCACGGTGTCCGTCCCGTCTCTAGTACGGCTGCGAGCTCAATGCAGTCTACATAGAAAACCAACCATGCGGTTCTGTATGCTCACCAGGATTGGCCGGAACTGGCGTGCCCTGACGCGAAGGTGGCGATCGGCCGCTCGTTCGGAGTCCGGGCGGATTTTGCCGCGCCATGCCCCCAGTCTGGCTCTCGACAAGGGTGTTGTCGACCCGTCAGGGGTGGTGGGGGTCCATTGACAAACAGCGCAGACGGTTTTTAAATCTCCGAAGGCGGTAAACGGGACGATCTCTTTCCGTTGCAAGCTGCCTTGACGGTCGCGTGCCGCCGTTGGACAGCGGTGCGCTCTGGCGAGACCGCTCTGGCTACACCAGTCCTCGACGGCAGGCCGCCCACGAGCCGAGCCGGCAACGTTCACCCGAGCCCCTGCACCCCCATCGGAATCCGGAAAGGTCTCCAGCCATGCGCGTAGCAACGGAAGTCGAACGTCCCGTGAGAGGTGCGCGGGGCGCCGGCGGCGAGACGATCAAGGCCGCCGTCTTCGACCTGGACGGCACCCTCGCCAACACCCTGCCCCCGATCAGCAAGCTGCTGGTCAAGGTGGCCTCGGAACAGGGGTGCTCGGTGACCGCCCGGCAGGCGGCCTCCGCCATCGGCAAGCCGCCCGGCCCCGCCTTCGGCCGGCTGCTGGGCAAACCCGAGGACGACGGCCGGGTGCAGGCGGCCATCTCCCGCTACCGCGAACTGTTCGCCTACGAAGTCCTGTGCCAGGGACCGCAGCTGCTCTTCCCCGGCGTGACGGCGGGACTGTCCGCGCTGCGCGCCCACGGCGTGGAGCTGGCCGTCGCCACGTCCAAGACCACCCGCAGTGCCGAGGCGCTGCTCGACGTCATGGGCATCCGCGATCTGGTCGGCCCGGTCATCGGCCAGGACATGGTCCGGCGGGGTAAGCCGCACCCGGAGATGGTGCTGCGGGCGGCTGGGCGGCTCGGTGTCGCGGCCTGGCAGAGCGCGTATGTGGGGGACACCGTGGGGGACATGAGGATGGCGGTCACCGCGCGCATGGAGCCGGTCGCGGTGACCTACGGGGTCGGCACGTTCGGCGAGCTCGCCGCGGTCGCCGGCACCCGGATGTGCAGCTCGTTCAAGGACGTGGTCTCCGTGATCGCCGCCGCCAGGCCGCGGCAGGGCGTCGCGGTGGGGGTCCAGCGGCGCCGTCGCTGAGGCGGGGATGACGGCGCGGCCGCTACGCCCCGGTCGTCACCTCCCGCGCGTAGCGGGCCCCGGCGGCCTGCAGCGTGCTGTGCAGGCGTCCGAACACTTCCGCCGCGCGGCCCCCCGGCCAGCCCTCCGGCAGGAGGGGAGAGGGCAGTCCGGGATCCGCGTAGGGCAGCTGACGCCAGGCGTCCAGCGCCAGCAGATAGTCGCGGTAGGCCGCCTCGGGGGGTACCGAGCGGCGCCGCGACCACCGGCGGAGGACGGGCTCCTGCTCTTCGAGGAAGGCGCGGTGCCGCGCGGCGAGGGCGTCCAGGTCCCACCAGCGCCCCACCGCCTCCGCCGTGGGGGCGAAACCGGCGTGCTCACCGGTGAACAGATCGACGTACGGGGCCAGTTGCAGCCGCTCCAGGGTGTGCCGGGTCTCCTCGTAGAGCTGCGCGGGGGCGATCCACACACCCGGCGCCGCGGTACCGAAACCGAGCCGCGCCAGCCGGGAGCGCAGCAGATGCCGCTTGTGCCGCTCCTCCTCGGGGACGGAGAAGACCGCCAGCACCCAGCCGTCGGACAGCTGGGCGGCCGGGCGGCCGAAGATCCGCCGGTCGCCGTCCTCCAGCAGCTGGCGGGCCGCGTCGGACAGCCCGTACGCGGCCGCCCCGGTGGCCGTACGCGCGGGCACCAGCAGCTCGCGCCGCTTGAGGCGGGAGACCGCGGAGCGCACCGACGGCGGATCCACCCCGAGCGCACCGAGCAGCCGGATCAGGGCGGCGACCGGCACCGGAGCGGTCGTGCCGCCCGCGGACCCGGCCCCGCCGCGCCCGTAGGCACCGTAGAACGTGACGATCAGGGACCGTGGGGTGCGCTGCGTTTGCTGGTCGTTCACCGGGTCACTCTAGATGGGGTCCCCGCAGCCGGAAGCGCTGGAGCTTACCGGTCGGGGTGCGCGGCAGAGAGGTGTGGAAGACGATCTCGCGCGGGCACTTGTAGGGCGCGATCCGGGTCTTGGTGAAGGCGCGGAGCGCGGCGATGGTGTCGTCCCCCCGGGAGACGCCGGGCCGCAGCACGACATGGGCGACGACCACCTGCCCGCGGTCCTCGTCGGCCCGCCCGACCACCGCCGCCTCGGTCACATCGGGGTGCCGGAGCAGCGCGTCCTCCACCTCGGGGCCCGCGATGTTGTAGCCGGCCGAGATGATCATGTCGTCCGCGCGGGCCACATAGCGGAAGTAGCCGTCCGGCTCGCGGACATAGGTGTCGCCGGTGAGGTTCCAGCCGTCCCGTACGTACGCCAACTGCCGGACGTCCGCGAGGTAGCGGCACCCGGTCGGCCCGCGGACGGCGAGCAGTCCCGGCTCGCCGTCCGGCAGCGGTGTGCCGTCCGCGTCCACCACCCGCGCCTGGAAACCGGGGACCGGCAGTCCCGTCGTACCGGGGCGGACCGCCCCGTCGGCGGCCGAGATGAAGATGTGCAGCAGCTCCGTGGCGCCGATGCCGTTGATGATCCGCAGACCGGTCGCCTCGTGCCAGGCCTGCCAGGTGGCGGCGGGCAGATTCTCACCGGCCGACACGCACCGGCGCAGCGAGGAGACGTCGTGCCCGGCGAGCTTGGGCAGCATCGCGCGGTAGGCGGTCGGCGCGGTGAACAGCACCGAGATCCGGTGCGCCGCGATATCGCCGAGCAGCCGCTCCGGCCCGCCCCAGTCGGCGAGAAACGCCGAGGCGCCGGCCCGCAGCGGGAAGATCACCAGCCCGCCGAGACCGAAGGTGAAGCCGAGCGGCGGGCTGCCGGCGAACACATCGTCCGGTTCCGGACGCAGCACCTGCGCCGAGAAGGTGTCCGCAATGGCGAGCACATCGCGGTGGAAGTGCATACAGCCCTTGGGGCGGCCGGTGGTGCCGGAGGTGAAGGCGATCAGCGCGACATCGTCGGCGGAGGTCGCCACGGCCGGATACGGCGCACCGCCCGGCCGGGCGAGCTGCCGCAGATCGCCCGGCCCGTCCCCGCCGAACGTGGTGATCTGCAGCCCCGGCACCTCGGCCTTGGCGAGATCGTCGACCGAGCGGACATCGCACAGCGCGTGCCGCACCTGCGCGATCTCCGCGATCGTGGCCAGCTCCTCGGGTCGCTGCGCGGCCAGTACGGTCACTGCGACCGCCCCCGCCTTCATCACGGCGAGCCAGCAGGCGGCCAGCCAGGGCGTGGTGGGCCCGCGCAGCAGGACGCGGTTGCCCGGCAGCACCCCCAGCGGGCCGGTGAGCGCATGGGCGATCGCATCGACCTGGGCACGCAGCTGCCCGTACGTCCAGACCGGCCCGCTCGCGTCACGGATCGCGGGCCGGTCGGCGCCGAGCCGCGCGATCGTGCCGTCCAGCAGCTCGGCGCCGCAGTTCAGCCGGTCGGGGTAGCCCAGATCGGTGAGGTGCGGCCACTGGTCGTGGGGCGGCAGCCGGTCGCGCGCGAAGGTGTCGGCGTGGGCCGAGGGCCGAAGCTCCATGGCGTATGCCCCCTAGGGCGTGTCTTACGGATCATGGCGGGCTCGCGAGGGGGTGGCCGACGAGCGGCCGGGGGAGGGGCGCATGTGGAGGCCGGTGCGGTAACCGGTCGGGATGGCGCGGTTGGCCGCTCGTTCCACGGGTCAAGTACTGCCGTTCGGATCCGTCGTCAGCGTAACGTGTTCGTGACGGCAGTCAACAGACCGCGATAGAGGACCGCTACCAGGGAGCCGCCTCGTGACCGTATTCGCGCTGGGACCGGATGAGCTGGAATGGTGCGCCGAACTGCGCGCGCTGACCGCCGAACGGCTGAGCCCGCTGGCGGAGAAGGGAGAGGAGGGCAGGGTCAACCGCCCGCTGGTCGCCGCCCTCGGTGAACTGGGCCTGCTGCGCCGCCTGTTCCCCGCCGACGGGCCCCTGCGCGCCCTTGACCTGTGCCTGCTGCGGGAATCCCTCGCCCAGGAGTGCACGGAGGCGGAGACCGCACTGGCGCTCCAGGGCCTGGGGACCTATCCGATCGTGCAGTCCGGGACCGAGGCCCAGCGTGTCCGCTGGCTGCCGGAGGTGGCCGCCGGCCGCGCGGTCGCGTCGTTCGCGCTGAGCGAGCCGGGCGCGGGCTCGGACGCCGCCGCGCTGTCCCTGGCCGCCGAGCCGGACGGCCCCGACGGCTGGCGGCTCACCGGTGAGAAGTGCTGGATCTCCAACGCCCCCGAGGCCGACTTCGCCACCGTCTTCGCCCGTACGGGAGGCGGGGCGGGCGCGCGCGGCGTCACCGCCTTCCTCGTGCCCGCCGACCGGCCGGGCCTGACCGGCGCGCACCTGGACATGCTCAGCCCGCACCCGATCGGCACTCTGGTCTGCGACGGCACGCCCGTGACCAGGGCGGATGTGCTGGGTGAGGTGGACGGCGGATTCGCCGTCGCGATGGCCACCCTGAATCTCTTCCGGCCGAGCGTCGGCGCCTTCGCGGTCGGCATGGCGCAGGCCGCGCTGGACGCGGCACTGACGCACGCGGGCGCGCGCACCGCGTTCGGCGGCCCCCTCAAGGACCTGCAGTCCGTCGGCCACCAGCTCGCCGAGATGGCCACCCGGGTCGAGTCCGCCCGCCTCCTGGTGTACGCGGCCGCATCCGCCTACGACACCGGGGCCCCGGACATCGCCCGCCGCTCGGCCATGGCCAAGCTGCTGGCGACCGAGACCGCCCAGTACGTCGTCGACGCCGCCGTCCAGATCCACGGCGCCCGCGCGCTGCGCCGCGGCCACCTTCTGGAACACCTCTACCGAGAGGTCCGTGCGCCGCGTATCTACGAGGGCGCCACGGAGGTGCAGCGCTCGATCATCGCCAAGGAGCTGTACCGGGAGCGGCCCTGAACTCCCGTGCGGGGCAGGGCCGCTGTCGGTCTCAGCTGTTGGCCTTCCAGACCTGGCCCAGCTTGCACTTGCCCGACCTCGGACCCTGCCCGTCGGGGCCCTTGAGGAAGGTGCCGGAGACCGAGGCGGGCCGGGTGGAGCCGGCCGCCACCGCGGCGACGGAAATCTGCGCGGAACCGAAGGCGGCGCCGGTCTCGTCGGTGAACTGCACGGTGCCGTTGTAGGTCGCCGCGCTCTGGGAGTTGCCGTTGGTCACGCTCAGCTTGGCGCTCAGCGTGCCGGCCGCGCTGTCGACCTGACAGTCGGTGATGCGGATGTCCGACTCGGGCGGCGTGGTGGACCCGGCGGTCGGCGAACCGACGCTGCTCCCGCTGGTGGTGCTCCCGGAGCTGCTGTAGCCGCTGCTCCCGGAGCTGCTGTAGCCGGAGCTGCCGCCGCTGGTGCCGGAGCTGTGGCTGCTGCCGCAGCCGCCGCCGTGCGAATGCCGTGCGCCGGTCAGCGCGACGACCACCAGTGCGCAGGCGGCAACAGCGCGAACATGGCGAAACTTCATGGTGTTTTCTCCCCCGTGGTGGCGGCCGCCACCGTCGACGCCCGCTGTGTACGCGCACCCATACCCATACGCGCAGCCGATTGGCGATGCGCTCGCCGCCACTGCTTGACGAGCGCGCGTCAGGCTAGCAAGCCGGGGCGCAGGCGCCGAATCCCGGCCGACGGGCGGTTGTCAGTGCCGGATGGCAGGCTGAATTCAGAGGATCCGCGAAGGGAATCGTCATGATCACTACTGACTTCGTCGCCGGCTCCCCGTGCTGGCTCGATCTCGGTGCGCCCGATGTCGAGGTCGCAGCGGCCTTCTACCGGGCCGTGTTCGGCTGGCGGTCCGAACCGTACGGCGACCAGGACGCGGGCGGATATACGCTCTTCCGGCTCGACGGAAAGGCCGTCGGCGCGGTCGGCCCGCTCCCGGAGGAGGGCGCCCGCGCCGCCTGGACGATCTACTTCCACACCCCGGACGCGGATGCCACGGTCAAGGCGGTGGAGCAGGCCGGCGGCTCGGTCCGCTCCGCACCGACCCTGGTCGGTGCGGACGACGGCCGGTTCGCCCGGCTCGCGGACCCGCAGGGCGCGGAGTTCGCCCTCTGGCAGCCGGTGCGATACCCGGGCCTCGAAGCCGCGGACGGCCCGGGAAAGCTGTGCTGGACGGAGCTGTACACCACCGATGCGGCCGCCGCCCGGACCTTCTACACGACGGTCTTCGGCTGGCGCACCCAGGACATGCCGCTCCCCGGCGGTGGCGGCACCTACACCCTCCTCACTCCCGCGGACCGCGGCGCGGAGCGGATGCTCGGCGGCCTCATGGAGGTCCCGGCCGATCTGCTCGGCCCCGGCGGGAAGCCGTACTGGCACCCGGTGTTCGCATCCAAGGACTGCGATGCCACCGTCGGGATGGTGACGGGCAACGGCGGCACGCTGTCCATGGGCCCGGAAACCGCCGAGGGCGTCGGCCGCCTCGCCGTCTGCACGGACCCGTTCGGCGCGGAGTTCGTGGTGCTCACCCCGCAGGGGACGCTGTGAGCGTGCGGCGATAGTGAGCGCTTCTCCCAGGTGAGGGACATCGTCCGGACGGCGTTCGAACCGTCTCACGGTCTATGGGAAGTCGGAGTACGCGAGGTGAGCCGCGCAGACCCGGCAGCGGAAGAGATACGCCGTCGGGCGGCCGTCTTTGTCCAGCGAGCCGAGGTAGCGCTCGACCTGCTCCGGCGGCCGGCCCCCAGCGCTCGCCTCCTGCCGCAGCATCTCCAGCACCTCGGGGTGAGCGGCGAGTTCGGCGGCCCCGGCACGGCCCAGGAATGCGGCACCGTCACCGCAGTGGAAGAACCACTGGGTTTCCTGCCATGCGACGAAGCCCGGAGTCTGCCTGTCGACCGCCGAGAAGACCTCGATCGGCACATCGTCGCCCAGACACGTTCCCGTCGTGAAGTGCACGGACGGCGACGAGCGGGCGTTCTTCGGCGGCTGGCCGCCCTCGCGGATGAGCGGCCGATCGCCGTACATCTGCGGGAGCGCCGGCCCGGTGCCGCCGCCGGGCCGTTGACCGATGTGCTGCGGGGCACCGGTCTGCCCGTGCTGCGCTACCGGCCGGACGGCTGCCAGGGCGACGGCGCGGGGCCGGCGGGCGCGCTGTTGCGGGAGGCACGGCTGCGGCGGGCGGCGATCGTCGTGGGGCCGCTGCCGGAACGGCCCGGTGAGCTCGTACGGGCGCTGGCGGGTCAGGAGGTGCCGGTGGTGTTCTTCGGGGGCGAGCCGTACGACCCCGGGTGGGCCCCCGACGCGGGGCTGCTCGCGCTGGACGCGCCGGACGGCGGGGCGGCGGCGGACGAGGTATGGCGTACCGAACTCGGTGCCACGGACGACGACTTCGATCTCGGCGCGGCCGTGGCGCCGTACCGGCTGGCCGCCGGGCAGATCCGCCGGGCGGCCCGTGCGGCCACCGCCCTCGCCGCCTTCGACGGGACGCCGCTGACCGCCGCCCATGTCCAGCGCAGCGCGCGCCAGCAGTCCGCCCCGCTGCTGGACCGGCACGCCCGGCGCGTGAGGCCCGCCGTCGGCTTCGACGGGCTGGTCCTGCCGGCCGAACCGCTGGCTCTGCTGCACGAACTGGTGCAGCGTGCCCGGCACCGGGAGAAGGTGCTCGGCGAGTGGCGGCTGCGTACCGGCGGCGGGCGCGGCAGGGGCGTGGTGGCCCTGTTCGCCGGGGAGTCCGGCACCGGAAAGACGCTCTCCGCCGAGGTCGTGGCCGGTGAACTGGGCCTGGACCTCTATGTGGTGGAGCTGTCCGCGGTGGTCGACAAATACGTGGGGGAGACGGAGAAGAACCTGGAGCGGATCTTCTCCGAGGCGGACCACACGGACGCCTTGCTGCTCTTCGACGAGGCCGACGCCGTCTTCGGCAAGCGCTCGGAGGTCAAGAGCTCCCACGACCGCTATGCGAACCTGGAGAGCGCCTATCTGCTGCAGCGGCTGGAGGCGTTCGACGGGATGGCCGTGCTCACCACCAACCTGCGGGCCAATATCGACGACGCGTTCACCCGGCGGCTGGATCTGGTGGTCGACTTCCCGTTCCCGGACGCCGAGCAGCGGATCGCGCTGTGGCGTTCGTGTCTGACGGACGCGCCCTGTGCGGACGGCCTCGGACTGGACGTCTGCGCGAAGGAGTTCGAGCTGTCCGGCGGGGCGATCCGGTCGGCCGCGGTGACCGCCGGATATCTCGCCGCGGGCCGTGGCGAGCCGGTGTCGGCCGAGGACATACGGGCCGGAGCGCGGCGCGAGTACCGCAAGATGGGGCGGCTGATGCCGGACGCGTCGCCCTTGTGGGACTGAGCCACGGGGGTGGAGCGACTCGGGTTTCGGGAGTCGGACCTTCTCCCGCACTGCACTGAACTGGCTGCGGTCGGCCCGCTGACCTTGTGTGACGAGGTCAGCGGGCCGCTGACCTGTGACGATCCGCGACTGCAGAGGGTCGGCCCACGGCAGATCCTCCTGAGCCGACGAAACCGCTGTACGGGGTGCGTCGCCGATGTGCGGAGGGCTTGTCCGTCCTGAGCGGACGAGGAAGGCAAGAGGATTACCCACTCCTTGCCACTCTCAACATATAGCGCACCAGGGGGCTTGCGGCAAGGCCCCGGTCGTGCGGCAAAATCGCGGGCCGAGGCCAGAACCTGCGGAAATGGGAGATTCACGAAGTGCGTGTGATGTTGTCGGTTTATGGGTCGTGCGGTGACGTCGAGCCGGTGGTGGGACGCGCGCTGCGGGGGCGGGCCCTGCGGGTGCGCGCACCCGGCACCGAGACGCGGGTGTGCGTGCCGCAGGCCGTCGCGGCAGCGACCTCGGACCGGAGCTGAGGACATGAACCCCCTGACCACGAGTGCGTTCGACCTTCCCGACCGTCTCTCCCCCAAGGCCGACCCGGCGCTGATCGACGCCGACGAGCAGCACTTCGCGGCCATCGCGGAGAGCCTTGATCAGTCGATCGCCGAACTGTCCGACCGGCTCGATGCCGAGCGCAGGGCACCCGGCGGCATCGGCCGGCAGGCGATGGACCGGGACACGGAGATCCACCGCCTGACCGGCCGCCTGCGCGCGTTGCGTCGCTTCGGTCTGGACCTGTGCCTGGGCCACTTCGTCCCTGCCGACCACGCCGAGCCCGTGTACATCGGACGCCTCGGCCTCACCGACAGCACGGGGCGCCGGCTGCTGCTCGACTGGCGCTCGCCCGCGGCCGAGCCGTTCTTCGCGGCGACCCACGCCAACCCGTTGGGCGTGGCGAGCCGCCGCAGATACCGCTGGACCAGCGGCCGGGTCAGTGACTACTGGGACGAGGTGTTCACCGCCGACGGGCTGGAGGGGCACGCCGCGCTCGACGACCAGTCCGCGTTCATCGCCAGCCTGGGCGGCAACCGGTCGGCCCGGATGCGCGACGTGCTCGCCACCATCCAGTCCGACCAGGACGCCGTCATCCGGGCGGGATCCCGCGGCGCGCTCGTCGTCGACGGCGGTCCGGGTACGGGCAAGACCGTCGTCGCGCTGCACCGCGCCGCCCACCTCCTCTACTCCGACCCTCGCCTCGGTCACCGTCGCGGCGGCGTCCTGTTCGTCGGTCCGAGCCGGCCCTACCTGGCCTACGTCGCCGATGTCCTGCCCAGCCTCGGCGAGGAGGGCGTGCAGACCTGCACCCTGCGCGACCTCGTCACCGAGGGGGCCGGCGCGGCGATCGAGACCGACCCGGGCGTGGCCCTGCTGAAGTCGTCAGCGGACCTGGTGAAGGCGATCGAGCCGGCCGTCGGCATCTACGAGGAGCCGCCCACCGAGGGGATGACGGTTTCGAGCCACTGGTCCGACATCTGGCTGAGCGCCGACGATTGGGCGGCGGCCTTCGAAGCGGTGGAACCAGGTACTCCGCACAACGAGGCGCGCGACCAGATCCGGGAGGAGCTGCTCACGATCCTGATGGACAAGGACGACAGTGACGCCCCGCCCGAGCTGCTGAGGAGGTCGCTGGGGCAGGACCGGGAGCTGAGCAGGACCCTCAACCGTGCGTGGCCGATGCTCGAAGCGAGTGACCTCGTCGGAGATCTCTGGTCGGTACCCGCCTACCTGCGCAAGTGCGCTCCCTGGCTCGGCCCCGATGAGGTGCGCAGACTGCAGCGCACGGACGCCCAGGCCTGGACGGTGTCCGACCTGCCGCTCCTGGACGCGGCACGGCAGCGGCTCGGCGATCCGGAGGCGTCCGTACGCAAGCGCCGGCACGACGCCTCGGTCGCCGCCGAACGTGCGCGCAGGGCCGACGTCATCGACGGCATCCTGCAAGACACCGAGATCGACGAGAGCGAAGGCGCGGTGGGGATGCTGCGCGGACAGGACCTGCAGGACACCCTGATCGACGAGAGCGCACTGCCCGGCACCGAACCGGACCTGCTCGCCGGCCCGTTCGCGCACATCATCGTGGACGAGGCGCAGGAACTGACCGACGCCGAGTGGCAGATGCTGCTGCTGCGCTGCCCGTCCCGGAGCTTCACCATTGTCGGGGACCGCGCCCAGGCCAGGCACGGGTTCACGGACTCGTGGCAGGAACGGCTGGAGCGGGTCGGGCTCGACCGGATCACCGTGGCCTCCCTCAGCATCAACTACCGCACGCCGGAAGAGGTCATGGCGGAAGCCGAGCTGGTCATCCGCGCTGTGCTCCCGGACGCCAATGTGCCGACCTCCATCCGCAGCGGCGGCATCCCCGTCGTCCATGGAGCTGTTGCGGAGCTGGACTCGATCCTCGACACCTGGCTCGCTGCACATGCCGACGGCATCGCCTGCGTCATCGGCGCTGGTGACACCGAGGCCGGCATGTTCGGGGCGACCTCCCGCGTCCGGTCGCTGACGCCGGAGGTGTCGAAGGGGCTCGAGTTCGATCTGGTCGTCCTCGTCGACCCGGAGACATTCGGCAAGGGCATCGAAGGAGCCGTCGACCGCTATGTCGCGATGACCCGCGCGACCCGGCAACTCGTCATCCTCACGAGCTCCTGACCTCGGTCACACTCCTGCGCCGCCGCACCCGCCGGCCCCGGTGCGGGTGACCGGCCGGCCGGGGACGGTACCGCCGAGGCCGGACGGGCGATCCGCCGTCCGGCTCCGGCGGCCCCGGCCGGTCCAGAACGGTCCTGTCCGGCGCTCACGGCCCGTCGGAGATCTTCCAGTCCTGCCGTTCGTCGGGCTCGTCGGTGCACTGCCAGGTGATCGCACCCTTGTCGTTCTGCATATCGGTCAGGCACTCGTTGTTGGCCGTGTTGACGATGCGGGTGCGGCCGTCGGCCGCCTCCACCAGCCGCCACTTCTGCTGCGGGGAGAGTTTGCCCGACTCCTCCAGGGCGACCGTGTTGTTCTCGGGGTAGTGATGAATGATCCACCACTGATTGCGGCCGAACTCGTCGGCCGTCCACCGGGGGTTCTGGCCGACCTGTGTGCCGTCCTCCTGACCGCCCTGGTTGACCTGCAGGTACCAGCCGCCGTTGGCGGCGTCCCGGATGGTCTGCTGCGCCGGGCCCTCGTCCTTCTTGTCGTCGCCGCCCTCGGGCGCCTTCGGCTCTTCCGAGGGAGCCGCGGGCTCGGACGGCTTCTCGGACGGCGGCGCGGGCGCCGGTTTCTTGGGAGCCGGGATCGGGCGACCGGTCGAGCCGGCCTTCTCCTTCGCGCTGGTGGCCACCGTGGGCTGGGCCTTGAACCACAGCGCCACGAACGCCAGCGCCGCCACCAGCAGCGAGCACACCATCATCGCCCAGCGCGGCAGCACGGACAGCTGAAGGTAGGTGCCGCGCAGTTCGGCCGGCTCTGGCACGCCGGCGCGCAGCGCGGAGACGGTGAAGGGGTGCTTGTTGGTGCCGCCGACCCAACTGACCGTACCGGGGCGGATATGGAGCCGGGCGAAGGCGGCGCGTCCCGGGGCGACCTGCACCGAGCTCGGCTGGGCCTCGACGGTGAGGGCGTCTCCGTTCTCCCGGCCGGACAGAGAGACCGTCAGCGGCTGGTTGCCGAGGTTGTCGACGGCGACCGCCGCTTTGGCGCGCCATCGGCCGCGTACGGCCAACGGGACCAGTTCACAGCGGAGTTCGGTGAACGGCCCGACCGTGCTCCCCACGCCCCGGCCTGCGGGTCCACGACCCCGCCGCCACCGACCCGCACCGGCTGCACGCCGTCGTCGCGGCGGCCCGCCCCGCGCACCTCCCCTTCACGGTCGAGGTGACCACGCCACTCGCCTCCGAAGTCCGCACCGAAGCCACGCCTGACGCCACCTCTGAAGGAACCTGATCCATGGCCACCGATATCACCACCTGCCCGGACTGCGGCGCTCCGGCTACCCAGACGGGACAGTCGTTCTGCGACTCCTGCGGGGGTTTTCTGCGCTGGGACCGCCCTGCGGCGTCGACGTCCCCGCCGCCTGCGTCCTCTTCGTCGGTGCCGCCGTCCGCGACTCCGCCGCCCGCGTCCCCGCCGGACGCGGCGCGTACACACCCTGCGACGAGCGGACCGGACGACACCCCCGGCCGCCCCGGCGATCCGGACGACGCCGCACGGACCGACGCCGCCGCCCCGCGGACGGGCCCAACTGCCCCCACTGCTGGGGGCGCCACCGACGCGGCGGCTGCTCCGCACCAGGGCAGCGGCGAGGATCCGACCACCCCGCCCCCAACAGCCGCCGCCGACGACGGGCCGTCCCGGCCCGCACCCAACAGCCCGGAGCGTCCGGACCACCCCCATGGCCAGGGCACTCCGACGCCTCGTCCGCCCGGCGAGGGGAACATCTCCGAAACCGGCATCCGCGCCCTTCTGGTCCCCGTGCCGGACGCCTCGCCCACCGCGCCCCCGGAGGCACCCGGCGGTGTGCTGCCCGGCCGGCCCGATGCGGCCCGGCCCCGGGTCCGTAACCCGCAGGCCGCCCCCGAGCCCGAGAACGGAATGCCCTGCCCGAGCTGTGCCACGCCCAACGCGCCACGTCGCCACTTCTGCCGCAGCTGTGCCACCCCCCTCACCGACACCGTCCGCACGGAGGCCGGAGGCCCGTACGCCGGAGAGCGCCCGCGGCTGCACCGCGACCGCACCCGGTGGATCACCCGTGCTGTGGTGGGGGCCCTGATCGCCGCCGTCGTGGTCGGGGGCATCATCGGGGGGCCGCCGGCCGCACGGGCCGTCCAGGACCACTTCGCCAAGCGCGTCCAGGTGCCCGCCGCCACCTGGAAGGCATCGCACTCCGGGCCCGAGCACGGTCCGAAGCTCGCCTTCGACGGCTACTCCAACACCTGGTGGGGGACGGGCTATTCGGGTGCCTCCGACGGCCAGTACCTGGAGGCCGGATTCGGCCAGCCCACCGATCTGCTGAACATGGTGATCACGCCCGGTGCCTCCGCACGCAGCCCGCAGGCCGCCGACCCCGCCCGCTGACGGACTCCGCGGGCAAGCAGCACCTCTCGCACTACCGGCTCAACGACGGCGGGGCGCAGAAGATCGATGTGCACGTACGGGGCGCGATGACCGTACGGCTGGTGCTGCACACCGCATACGGCACCACGAACGCCAAGCAAGTAGCCATCGCCGAGCTGGAGTTCTTCGGCCCGTCGGCGGGATAGCGGCGGGCCCGAGCCATCGGTCGGCCTCCCGCCCTCAGGCGTGACGTCCCGAAGAAGTCCCACGACTGCCTCCGCACCCCGTCCAGATCCGCATTCGTGCAGGTCAAACGGGGTGCGGTGGCGCGTGGGGGTCAGATATCCCGGAAGATCTCGATCTGCGCCCCGATCGAGTTGAGGCGCTCGGCCAGGTCCTCGTAACCGCGGTTGATGACATAGACGTTGCGCAGGACGGAGGTGCCCTCGGCGGCCATCATGGCCAGCAGGATGACGACGGCCGGGCGCAGGGCCGGGGGGCACATCATTTCCGCGGAGCGCCAGCGGGTCGTGCCGTCCACCAGGACCCGGTGCGGGTCGAGCAGTTTGACCTGGGCGCCGAGGCGGTTGAGGTCCGTCAGATAGATGGCGCGGTTGTCGTAGACCCAGTCGTGAATGAGGGTCTGCCCCTGGGCGCTGGCCGCGATGGCCGCGAAGAAGGGGACATTGTCGATGTTGAGGCCCGGGAAGGGCATCGGGTGGATCTTGTCCAGCGGGGCCTGGAGCTTGGAGGGGCGGACCGTGAGATCGATGAGCCGGGTACGGCCGTTGTCGGCCGCGTACTCCGTGCTGCGCTCGTGGTCCAGGCCCATCTCCTCCAGGACCGCCAGTTCGATCTCCAGGAACTCGACCGGGACGCGGCGGATGGTCAGCTCCGACTCGGTGACCACTGCCGCCGCCAGCAGGCTCATGGCCTCGACCGGGTCCTCGGACGGTGCGAAGTCCACATCGCGTTCGATGTGTGCGGTGCCGTGGACGGTGAGCGTGGTGGTGCCGATGCCGTCGACGCGGACGCCCAACTCCTCCAGGAAGAAGCAGAGATCCTGGACCATGTAGTTGGACGAGGCGTTGCGGATGACGGTGACGCCGTCGTGCCGGGCGGCGGCCAGCAGCGCGTTCTCCGTGACGGTGTCGCCGCGCTCGGTCAGAACGATCGCGCGCTTGGGGGCGACACTGCGGTCCACCTCGGCGATGTAGGTGCCGTCGGTCGCGGTGATCTCCAGCCCGAAGTGGCGCAGCGCCGTCATGTGCGGCGTCACGGTCCGGGTGCCGAGATCGCAACCGCCCGCGTACGGCAGCTTGAAGTGGTCCATCCGGTGCAGCAGCGGGCCGAGGAACATGATGACACTGCGGGTGCGGCGGGCCGCCTCGGTGTCCATCGAGTCGAGGTCGAGCTCCGCGGGCGGGATGACCTCCAGGTCGTTGCCGTCGTTGATCCACCGGGTCCGCACGCCGATGCTGCCCAGCACTTCGAGGATGCGGTAGACCTCCTCAATACGGGCCACCCGGCGCAGAGTTGTGCGGCCCGCGTTCAGGAGCGTGGCGCACAGCAGCGCCACACAGGCGTTCTTGCTCGTCTTCACGTCGATGCTGCCGGACAGCCGGCGGCCGCCGACGACCCGCAGATGCATCGGCCCGGCGTAGCCGAGCGAGACGATTTCACTGTCGAGTGCCTCGCCGATACGGGCGATCATCTCAAGGCTGATGTTCTGATTCCCGCGCTCGATGCGGTTGACCGCACTCTGGCTGGTGCCGAGAGCCTCGGCGAGCTGCGTCTGCGTCCAGCCACGGTGCTGCCGGGCGTCACGGATGAGCCTGCCGATGCGTACGAGGTAGTCGTCTGCCATGGGGTGACCGTATCTCAGATATGAGATGGATGCGCAATTGAGATCTGCCGAGTTGTTCTAGTACTATCCGAACAACTGAGAGGTAGTCATGACGAGTGCACCGCGTTCCCTATCATCGTCGGCCGGCCATCGGCGGACCTGGATTGCCGTCCTCCCCTTTGTTGTCGTGATCATGGCGCTCGGCGCTCTCTATGCGGGGGCGGCCGGGCGGCTGCCGGATCCGCTCGCCTCCCATTTCGCCGGCGGCCGCGCCGACGGCTTCTCCTCGGTGCCCGGCTTTCTGGCCGGATGCCTCGCCGTGCTCCTCGTCCTGGGCGTCGGATGCGGCCTGTTCGTTCAGCTGCGGGCACACACCCCCGAGGTGCCGTGGCTGATCGCCGGTTCCTACGCCACTGCCGCCGCGCTCGGCTACGCCATGTGCCGGACGCTGCTCGCCAACGTCGATGCCGCCGACGCCGCCGCCGTCCGGATACCGCAGTGGCAGCCGGCCGTGGACCTCGGTGTGGCGCTGCTCGCCGGCGCGCTGGGGCGGCTGCTCGCCGGGGCGGCACCCCCGCCACCACGGCGGGCGCGAGGCGCAACGCCCCGGCTCGACCTCCCCGACGGCACGACGGCCGGCTGGTCACGCACCATCAGCTCGTCCCCGCTGGTCGTGCTGGGTGTCGTGATGCTCGGCGCCGGGCTCGTCGTGGGCCTCCTCGCCGGCTGGCTCAGCGGCGCCGGACTGCTGCTCGGTGGTGCCGCGGTTCTCCCCCTGGCCTCGGTACGGGTGACCGTCGACCGGCGCGGGCTGGCCCTGTCGCCGGCCTTGCTGCCCGGTCGTTTCCGTTTCCGCCATATCCCCCTGGACCGCATCGCGGAGGCCGACAGTCGCCGGATCTCCTGCTTCGCCGAGTTCGGCGGCTGGGGCTACCGCATCCGGGCCGGCGGCAGCGGCCTCGTACTGCGCTCGGGCGAGGGCATCGTGGTACGGCTGACCAATGGCAAGGAGTTCGTGGTGACGGTCGACGATGCCGCGACCGCCGTTGCGCTGCTCAATACGTACACGGACCGCGCACGGGCGCGGCAAGGAGGCTGAGGTGCTCTTCCGGGTGGACCCCGGCTCGTCCGTCCCGCTCGGCGACCAGATCGCCGCCTCGGTCCGCGGCGCGATCGCCGACGGCACGGTGGACGCCGGGGAGCGGCTGCCGGCCGCCCGCGCGCTCGCCGCCTCGCTCGGCGTGAACGTCCATACCGTGCTGCGCGGCTATCAACGCCTCAAGGAGGAGGGCCTGATCGAGCTCCGGCGCGGCCGCGGTGCGGTGGTCACCGGCGCCGCATCCCCGGCCCGCGCCCGCCTCGGCGAGGCCGCCCAGCGGCTGATCGCCGAGGCCCGCAACCTGGGACTCTCCGACGAGGAGATCGTGACGGTGGTGCGTACGGGGCTGACGGGGCGGTGAGGCGGGCGGGTGGCGGGGCCGGGGCGGGTGAAGTCGGACATGTGCCCTCACCTGGATTTGCGGCGTGATCATGCGCCCCTCCCGCACCGGAGCACCGACCCGTCCCCGCACCCTCTCGCGTCCCCGTGTCCTCGCGCTCAGCGCCGTACCCGGGGTGGCGCTGCTGGCCGTCGCGGGGTTCGCGCCGCTGCCGTACTCGGTGGCGCGGCCGGGGCAGACCACGGATGTGCTGGGGACCCATGGCGGTGGCGAGGTCATCTCGATCGGCGGCGCTCCGGTCCGCTGGACCACCGGGCAGCTGCGGATGGTGGCGATCCAGGCGACCGCGCCCCGCGCCGATATCCGCGTGGGTGACGTGATCGAGGGGTGGTTCCGTGCGGATCGTTCGGTGATGCCCACGAATGCTGTCTTTCCTTTGGGAATGTCCGATGCCGAGATCGCGAAGCACAACACCGCGGACATGAAGTCCTCGCAACGGGCCGCGTCCACGGCCGCGCTCGGCCTGCTGAAGAAGGACCCGGGCCAGGTGAAGGTGCGGCTGAAGCTCAACGACGTGGGCGGGCCCAGCGCCGGACTGATGTTCTCGCTCGGCATCGTCGACAAGCTGGCCGGCGACGGCAGCGGCGGCGATCTCACCGGCGGCCGCACCATCGCCGGTACGGGAACGATCGACGCCGACGGCACGGTGGGTGCGGTGGGCGGGGCGGCGCTGAAGACGCAGGCGGCCAAGCGTGACGGGGTGGGTGTCTTCCTCGTGCCGAAGGCGGAGTGCGCGCAGGTGCGGCCCGCCCCGGACGGCCTGCGGCTGGTCCCCGTCACCACCCTCAACAGCGCGGTCCAGGCCCTGCGGGCGCTGGCGAAGGGCGGCCCACCGGGCCGCCCCCGCCCCCGCCGGCGTCGTCAGTCGTCGAGGATCGTCAGATCCAGCCGGCTCAGCCGAGCGAGGTCGGCGAGGATATTGATCTCGACGATCTTCCCGTGCGCGACGGTGAAGCCCATGACGGAGAACGGCCGCCCGCCCCGTGCCGTGACGAGTCCCGGCGCACCGTTGACCAGTGCCGGCCGGGCGAACGTGGCGAACCGGGAGAAGGTGAGCGCCTGCTCGACGACCGCGCGCGCTCCGCGGACCAGCTTCGATACGCCTTCGGGGGTGTCACCGGCGTCGGCGCGCAGCACCACGTCCGGGTCGAGGACCGCGAGCAGCGCCTCGAAGTCGCCGCCGCGCGAGGCGGCGAGGAAGGCGTCGACCACTTCGCGCTGACGGGCGAGATCGGTGTCGGGGGCCGGAGCAGTGCCCTGGACGCGGCGCCGGGCGCGGCTGGCGAGCTGCCGGGCGGCGGCGGGAGTGCGGTCGACGAGGGGCGCGATGTCGGCGAAGGGCACCGCGAACATGTCGTGCAGCACGAAGGCCAGCCGCTCGACAGGGGTGAGGGTTTCCAGCACGACGAGCAGCGCGAGCCCGACCGAGTCGGCCAGCAGCGCCTCGTGTTCCGGGTCGATGTTGTCCAGCGGGCTCACGACCGGCTCGGGGACATGGACATCGAGCGGGTCCTCACGGCGCGCCTTGCGCATCCGCAACTGGTCCAGGCACCCCCGCCCGACGACCGTCGTCAGCCAGCCGCCCAGGTTCTCCACACCGTTCGCACCGGACCGGCTCAGCCGCAGCCATGCTTCCTGGACGGCGTCGTCTGCCTCGCTCACCGAGCCGAGCATGCGATAGGCCACGGCCCGCAGATGCCTCCGGTTCTCCTCGAACCGCTCCGCCAGCCACTCGTGGTCGTTCATGGGTGTCATGCCTCCGCCGTCGAGGTCCGTCGCAGTATTGACGGATGCCATGGGCCGGATGTGACACCGGGAAGCCGGGGAGCAACCTGGAGGCGGAGACCGGCAAGGTGGCCGGGGCTGCGGGCCGACGTCGAAAGGGCCGTCGCGATGATCACGGGAGCGGCCGGTGGTACACACAGCACCCCGGGAAAGATCCGTTATCGCGTCTGGCGTATCCCGAGAATGTATGTCGCGGTAAGCGCAACGGCACGGTCTTCGTCATGTGACAGATCTGCGAGGGCACGTGACGCCGTGCTCCCCGGGATGTCCGCGAGCGCCTGTGTCAGCCGCCGACGTGCAGACGAGGCAGCTGTGCCGTGGGCGAGGCAGTCAACGAGCCCGGTGGCGATCTGATCCGCCCACGCGGGATCACTCGCCAGCACGCTCAGTGCATCGGCTGCATCGACGTCATTCGTCTCCTCGACGATCATGTCGATGAGCGTCGGGACCGCGTCGGCTACTCCCCGTGCCCCGAGCGCCAGAGCGGCACACCTGCGGACCACGAGGTCGGAGTTCGTGAGGGCGTCCCGCAGCAGTGCGGTCGCCTCAGCGTTCGGCATCTCGGCGATGGACTGGACGGCACGTTTCCGCACCTCGGCCACCGGTGAGCCGAGGCCCTCCGCGAGCAGCGCCAAGCCGCCCTCGCCCCCTTGCGCCAAAGCCCATCGAAGGGCTCCGGCGACGTTCGGGTCCGTCTCGCTCAACGCTGCCTCGACCAGGGCTTCCACCGGTACCGGAATCTCTTCCACCGAGGACAAGGCAGCGCGCTGACGCTTGCCGGCGCTCTCCGACCCCAAGGCCTGGAGGAGTGCCACGATCTGGAGGACGTCCTCCCAGCCGGCGGGTTCCGCGGCACCGATCCGACGCAGTCGCGTGAGCAGCGCCGTCTCAGCCGCGATGCGTTCTCGCGTCTGGTGGATGAGGTCGTCGACGAGCTCCGAGGGTGTGAAGCCGGGGTCATCCAGCGCGCACCCGACTTCACGCAGCGACAGCCCCAATGACCGCAGGCTCTCGATATGGAAGATTCGCCGGATGTCCTCGCCGCCGTACTCTCGATAGCCGGCCTTGGTACGACCCGTTGGCCGCACCAGGCCGAGCGAGTCGTAATGCCTGAGCATGCGGGCGCTGACCCCGGACCGTCGTGCCACATCACCGATCAACACTGCCTGTCACCCCTCCTGGCTGGTCGTGCCGAGGGCCATGATGCGTTTCGCCTCCTCGATCGCGAACTCGAATCCGTCATCCGGATTGCGCAACAGCCGTTCCGTGGCGACCGCGTGCCGACGCACACGAGGGTCGAGATCCGCCATCGCGGCGCGCAGGGTCGGCATGATCGCCTCACCGAGCCCGATCAGCGCCCGGCTGAGGCTCAGCTGCGTCTCACGTGCGCCGCGTCCGAGCTGTGTCGCCAACACTCCCGCCAACGCGGGTTCTTCACCTTCGGGCACGAGCACGACCGCTGCTCGCCAGGCGCTCCGCACCACCTCGTCGTCGGCGTCGGACAGAAGCTCCCGTGTGATCGCCGGCCACGCCTGCCGATCCCCGATCTTGGACAGCGTGTGTAACGCCTGGCTGCGTGCCTGCGCACGCTCCGAGCGGACTTCGTTGAGAAGCACTGGGACCGTCATGGATGCCGAGTGGCGGGTGAGCGCCCATGTCAGCATTTCGCGCACGGAGAATTCGGGCTCGCTCGCGCATCGTTCGATGAGCTTGTCGATGAACCGCGGGTCAGGGGTCGTGCCGGCCGCCAGCGCTGCCCGCAGTCGCACTGACGAGCGGCTGTCCGCCAGCCCCTGGAGAGCTCGGATCGTGTCCGTGTCCTGTTTCGGCATGGTCATCGGGACCACCTCCTGGACACAGCGAAGGCCTTGTCACCGTGTCAAGGTCAAGCGGGGACGGGCCGCGAGATCACCCGGCATCCTCTGTCCACCGAGTTCGGTGCATGTCACGTCGGATGACTTGTCACGTCGGATGAGACGTGCGTGACGTGATGAGGCACGTTCACCGGTACGCCGACATCACGCGACGTGTCGGGCGGCCGCGTCGGGGTACCGCGTCGGGTTTGGAGCCGGAGCCGATGGAACAGCACGGGAAGCGTCGCCAGCCGGTCCCCGGCCGCATCCCGCCCTGGAGAGCGGTCAGCGGCCCGTCGTGACGTGCTCCGGGTGCGCTCCGCACCGGTCAGGGCATGACCTGGCCGCGACGATGTACTAGAGTTATCTCGACATCGAGATATCTGCCGAGAGGCGTACCGCTGCCGCGCCAGTAAGGCGTGCCTAACTTAGGCTTACCTTAGCGAATGGGGCAAGAGGCTGTGACGGCAGCATTGCGGCGGTACGCGCGAATTCATGCATGAAGGAGACTGTCGTGTCGGCGAACAGCTTCGACGCCCACAGCACGCTGCAGGTGGGCGACGAGTCGTACGAGATCTTCCGGCTGGACAAGGTCGAAGGCGCCGCGCGTCTTCCCTACAGCCTGAAGATTCTGCTGGAGAACCTGCTCCGCACCGAGGACGGCGCGAACATCACCGCCGATCACATCCGGGCGCTCGGCGGCTGGGACTCGCAGGCCCAGCCCAGCCAGGAGATCCAGTTCACGCCGGCCCGCGTGATCATGCAGGACTTCACCGGTGTGCCGTGTGTCGTGGACCTCGCGACCATGCGTGAGGCCGTGAAGGAGCTGGGCGGCGACCCGGCGAAGATCAACCCGCTGGCGCCGGCCGAGCTGGTCATCGACCACTCCGTCATCGCCGACAAGTTCGGCACGAAGGACGCCTTCGGCCAGAACGTCGAGCTGGAGTACGGCCGCAACAAGGAGCGCTACCAGTTCCTGCGCTGGGGCCAGACCGCCTTCGACGAGTTCAAGGTCGTCCCGCCCGGCACCGGCATCGTCCACCAGGTCAACATCGAGCACCTGGCGCGCACGGTCATGGTCCGCAACGGCCAGGCCTACCCCGACACCCTGGTCGGCACCGACTCGCACACCACCATGGTCAACGGCCTCGGTGTGCTGGGCTGGGGCGTCGGCGGCATCGAGGCCGAGGCCGCGATGCTCGGCCAGCCGGTCTCCATGCTCATCCCGCGCGTCGTCGGCTTCAAGCTGACCGGTGAGCTGAAGGCGGGCACCACCGCCACCGACCTCGTGCTGACCATCACCGAGATGCTGCGCAAGCACGGTGTCGTCGGCAAGTTCGTCGAGTTCTACGGCGAGGGCGTCGCCGCCACCTCGCTCGCCAACCGCGCCACCATCGGCAACATGTCGCCGGAGTTCGGCTCCACCGCCGCGATCTTCCCGATCGACGACGAGACCCTGAAGTACCTGCGCCTGACCGGCCGCGACGAGCAGCAGGTCGCGCTCGTCGAGGCGTACGCCAAGGAGCAGGGCCTCTGGCTCGACCCGGCCGCCGAGCCCGACTTCTCCGAGAAGCTGGAGCTGGACCTGTCGACGGTCGTCCCGTCGATCGCCGGCCCGAAGCGCCCGCAGGACCGCATCGTCCTGGCCAACGCCGCCCAGCAGTTCTCCCAGGACCTCCGCAACTACGTGGACAACGTGGACGAGGCCGGCATCGAGTCCTTCCCGGCCTCCGACGCCCCCGCGCTCCACCCCAACGGCGGCCCGTCGAACCCGACCACGGTCACCGCCCCCGACGGCTCGACGTACGAGATCGACCACGGCGCGGTCACCGTCGCGGCGATCACCTCCTGCACCAACACCTCCAACCCGTACGTCATGGTCGCCGCCGCGCTCGTCGCGAAGAAGGCGGTCGAGAAGGGCCTGACCCGCAAGCCGTGGGTCAAGACCACCCTGGCGCCGGGTTCCAAGGTCGTCACCGACTACTTCGACAAGGCCGGGCTCACCCCGTACCTCGACAAGGTCGGCTTCAACCTCGTCGGCTACGGCTGCACCACCTGCATCGGCAACTCCGGCCCGCTGCCGGAGGAGGTCTCCAAGGCCGTCAACGACCACGACCTCGCCGTCACCTCGGTGCTCTCCGGGAACCGTAACTTCGAGGGCCGGATCAACCCCGACGTCAAGATGAACTACCTGGCGTCCCCGCCGCTGGTCGTCGCTTACGCCCTCGCCGGTTCGATGAAGGTGGACATCACCAAGGACGCGCTCGGCACCGACACCGAGGGCAACCCGGTCCACCTGAAGGACATCTGGCCGACCGAGGCCGAGGTCAACGACGTCGTGGCCAACGCCATCGGCGAGGACATGTTCAACAAGTCCTACCAGGACGTCTTCGCGGGTGACGCCCAGTGGCAGGCGCTGCCGATTCCGACCGGCAACACCTTCGAGTGGGACCCGCAGTCCACCTACGTGCGCAAGCCCCCGTACTTCGAGGGCATGACGATGGAGACCACCCCGGTCTCCGACATCTCCGGCGCCCGGGTGCTGGCAAAGCTGGGCGACTCGGTCACCACCGACCACATCTCCCCGGCCGGTGCGATCAAGGCCGACACCCCGGCCGGCCAGTACCTCACCGAGCACGGCGTGGAGCGTCGTGACTTCAACTCCTACGGCTCGCGCCGTGGTAACCACGAGGTCATGATCCGCGGCACCTTCGCCAACATCCGCCTGCGCAACCAGATCGCGCCGGGTACGGAGGGCGGCTACACCCGCGACTTCACGCAGGACGGCGCGCCGGTCTCGTTCATCTACGACGCCTCGCAGAACTACCAGGCCGCCGGCACCCCGCTGGTCATCCTGGCCGGCAAGGAGTACGGCTCCGGCTCGTCCCGCGACTGGGCCGCCAAGGGCACCGCGCTGCTCGGCGTCAAGGCCGTCATCGCCGAGTCCTACGAGCGCATCCACCGCTCGAACCTCATCGGCATGGGCGTCCTGCCGCTGCAGTTCCCGGAGGGCGCGTCCGCCGAGTCGCTCGGCCTGACCGGCGAGGAGACCTTCTCCTTCTCCGGTGTGACCGAGCTGAACGACGGCACCACGCCGCGCACCGTCAAGGTCACCACCGACAGCGGTGTCGAGTTCGACTCGGTCGTCCGCATCGACACCCCCGGCGAGGCGGACTACTACCGCAACGGCGGCATCATGCAGTACGTGCTGCGCTCGCTGATCCGTAAGTGAGCAGGGCCGCCGGCAGCTGACCGGCGGTACCGGACGGGCCGCACTCCCTCGGTCGAGGGGGTGCGGCCCGTCCGCTTTCGGGAGCTCCACTGGGAGTTCACCGGTCAACGGGGGTTAGGGCGTCCCGAGTAGCTCGATCTCGGCGAGCGTGCCCTTGCCGTCGGGCACCAGCCGGTAGTGCCGATAGCTGCCGGGCCGGCTCATGGCGAAGACACGGGTCTGGCGGTCCCAGGTGAAGGACTCGCCCTTGCGGTGGTCCAGTGGCGTCCACCGCTTTCCGTCCTGGGAGCCCTCCAGCATCCAGCCGGCCGGCGCCGTGGTGCGGTCCGACGAGGTGAGCGTGTACGACGTGACCCGGGTGGGCCGGGTGAGGTCCACCGGGGCGCCGGTCAGTTCGGCCGCACTGTCGGAGGTGTTGTCGAAGAGCGGACCGCCGTCGGGACCGGTCACGTCCCGGGGCGGGGAGGGGATCTTGTCGTCCTGGGTGATCGACGTCGGGGCGGCCTGCGCTCCGGTGCCCCAGGCGGACGGCCGGTCGCCCATGGTGAAGTCCAGGGTGCCGCCGCGGGCGAGGAGCCGGTGTGGCAGGGCGGTGGACTTCCAGGGCTTGCCGTTCACCCGGAGGCTTTGGACATAGACATTGCGCGCGTTGTTGCGCGGTGCCTTGATGGTGAGATCACGGCCGTTTTCCAGATGGACCGTGGCCTTGGTGAACAGGGGGGAGCCCACCGCGTATTCGCCCTGGCCCATCACCAGCGGATAGAAGCCGAGTGAGCTGAAGACGTACCAGGCGGACATCTCGCCGTTGTCCTCGTCGCCCGGATACCCCTGGCCGATCTCACTGCCGAGGTAGAGCCGGGACATCGCCTCGCGGACCTTTTCCTGGGTCTTCCAGGGCTGCCCGGCCGCGTCGTACAGGTAGCCGATGTGGTGCGAGGGCTGATTGCTGTGACCGTACATGCCCATACGGGTGTCGCGGGCCTCGGTCATTTCGTGGATCACATCGCCGTACGAGCCGGCGAATTCCTTGGACGCGGTCTCCGGGGTGGAGAAGTAGGCATCCAGCTTCTTGGCCAGGCCGGAGCGGCCGCCGTAGAGGTTGGCCAGGCCCCGGGTGTCCTGCGGCGCGGTGAAGGCGAAGGTCCAGGCGTTGGTCTCGGTGTAGTCGTTGCCCCAGACCCGGGGGTCGAACGTGCCCGGCGGCAGCCGCCAGTTGCCCTGGGCGTCCTTGCCCTGGAAGAAGCCGACCTTGTCGTCGAAGAGCTTGACGTAGTTCTGGGCGCGGCCCAGGAAATAGGCGGATTCTTCCTTGTAGCGGGGTTTCTTGGTCTTCTCGTACAGCGCCTTGCCCATACGGGCGATGCCGAAGTCGTTGAGATAGCCCTCCAGCGCCCAGGACATGCCCTCGCGGGTGTCGGTGCTGGTGTAGCCCAGGAAGGGCGCGGTGTTCATGCCCTTACGGCCGACGCCGGGGTCCGGCGGGGCGACGGTGGCATTCTTGACGGCCGCGGCATAGGCCGCCTCGGCGTCGAATTTCACCCCCTTGGCGTAGGCGTCGGCGAAGGCCACATCGGAACTCGTACCGGTCATCAGGTCCGCATAGCCGGGCGAGGACCAGCGGGAGATCCAGCCGCCGTCCTTGAACTGCTGGACGAAGCCGTCGACCATTTTCCCGGCCCGTTTCGGGGTGAGCAGGGAGTAGGCGGGCCAGGTGGTCCGGTAGGTGTCCCAGAAGCCGTTGTTGACGTACACCTCACCGTCGACGATCTTCGAGCCGGTATGGGTCGGGGTGTCCGGCCCGGTCTGCGGCGAGAAGGGGCTGGCGTAGCGGCTGCGTGAACCGACCGTCTCGAAGCCGGAGTTGGGGTAGAGGTACAGCCGGTAGAGGTTGGAGTAGAGGGTGGTGAGCTGGTCGCGGCTCGCGCCCTGGACCTCGATCCGGCCGAGGAGGTCGTCCCACTGCGACTGCGCCCGGTCCTTAACGCCGGCGAAGGTCGCGTCGGCCGGGATCTCCCGGGTCAGATTCGCCTTCGCCTGGTCCACGCTGATCAGCGAGGTGGCGATCCGCATGGTCACGGTGCGGTCCGCCCCGGGCTGGAAGCGGAGGTAGCCGGTGACGTCCTTGCCGCCCCCGCCGTCGAGCTTGCCGCCGCCGGTGACCGGGGCGTCGAAGACGCCGTAGACGAAGAGCCGGGTGGCGCCGACGGACAGTCCGCTCCTGACGTCCGAGAAGCCGGTGACGATCCCGCGCTCGGTGTCCAGGCTCAGCCCGCCCTTGTTGTTGACGTTGTCGAAGATCAGGCTCGCCCGGTCGCCGGGGAAGGTGAAGCGCATCAGCGCGGCGTGGTCGGTCGGGGTGATCTCCGTCTTGAGACCGTTGTCGAAGGTCACGCCGTAGTAGTGCGGCTTCGCGGTCTCGTTGGAGTGGTGGAACGGCAGCGCACGGCCGCTGCGCGAGGCATCCGGGGTGCCGGCCACGGCGGACGGCATGACCTGGAACGTCTGCCGGTCTCCCATCCACGGGCTCGGCTCATGGCTGGCGCTGAAGCCCTGGAGGGTGGGGAGGTTGTCGGCGTTGTTCTTCCGCGCGTATTCGTAGAGCCAGTCCGCGGAGCCCGCGTTGGTGACCGGGGTCCAGAAGTTGAACCCGTTGGGGACGGCCGTGGCGGGGAAGGTGTTGCCGCGCGAGAAGCTGCCGCTGGAGAGCGTGCCGCGGGTGGTGACGGCGTAGTCGGAGAGGTGCGCGAGCGGCTTCTCCGCGGCTTTGGGGCCGAGGGTGAGGTCATCGACCCAGCCGCGGAAGGCCGGTGCGGTCCGGGGTGCCTCGGGCGCGTCGTAGCCGACCAGGATCCGGTCGACGGTCTTGCCGGCGGCGACCGCGCCGATCCGCGACTCCCGGTTGTTCCACTGGTTGACGTAGAGCGTCTTGGAGGCCGCCTGGCCCTGCGGCGTCAGCGGCGCGCCGTGCTGGTCGACGGTGGCCAGATCGCTGAGGTAGGTGCCGTCGGTGAAGGCCAGATCCACGGCGGTGTGGGTCGCCGGATAGGCCGGATCGCTCTTCGCCATCTCGGGAAAGAGCTTGTACGAGAGCGAAGTGGCCGCGGTGACGGGGAGATCGACGTCAAAGATCTTGTTGTACGCGTAGCCACGGCCGTCGGCGGTGTGGGTGCCGGAGTAGCGCAGCGCATGGGTGCCGCTGAAGCCGGCGTGCGTCTTGGCGGTGGGGGAGTCGCCGGGTCCGGTGTCGGTCCCGGTGTTCATGCCGGGCGCCGCGGGGGCGGTCTGCGGGCTGACGCCGGAGGCCCTGGGTTTTCCGTCGGGGCCGGTGTCGACGCTGTCGGTCCAGTCCGGCTGCGGTTCGCCGGGTTCGAAGGAGGAGCGGAACTCCGTTGCCCCCTGGGGCTTTCGGGGCGGCGCGGCCTGAGCCGGGCCGTGCACGGTGATGACGAGTAGAGCGGCCGCCGCGAGGGCGGCGGGGCGGGCGATCCCCCGCAGTGGACGGTGCCGGTATCTGAGCCGCACGCGAGCCCTCTCAACGAGATTGACATCGTTGTCAGTTACATGACGCCAAGATAAACAGAGATAAGTAAGGTGCGTGGGGACTTTGGTGTCAAGGGTGTTGCTGAGATCGGTGGGCCGCTCGGTCGCCGAGCGGTCCGGCAGAGTGATGTCCGGGCGAATCCCGTGCATGTCGGGGAGGTCTCAACTAGGGAAAGACTGCCGTCCAACCCTGCATTCGATCTTGCCCCTGCGGCCGGAAGTGGACTATACCTGTCGGCGTCCGACCGGCCGTACGACCACGGCCGTGGATCCGGGGGGAAGGCGGGAACGGATGACTGCCCCGCATTTCTCTAGCGCGCCCGGTGCACATCCCGTACAACTCAGCTTCATCTGACCCGCGGTGCCGGGGTGGCTCCGGTACACCGCCTGAGTCCTGAAGAAGGCGAGGACTTGAGCATGGGATCCACCTCTGAATTCAACCGTCGCGATCTGGTCAAGCGAGCCGCGGCCCTGGGGATCATCGCCGTACCGTCCATGGGAGTGCTGTCGGCGTGCGCCGGCAGCGGTGGCGAGGAAGATAACAAGGTCGAAAAGGGCAAGAAGTCGGCCAAGAATCCGCTCGCGGTCAATGAGTCGGCCGGCCTCGATGTGGTCATCTTCGACGGCGGTTTCGGCGACAAGTACGCCAAGGACGCACAGGGCGAGTACGTCAAGTCCTTCCCGAAGGCCGATGGCAAGGTCAAGCTCTCGTCGACCCAGAAGATCCAGTCGACGCTGCAGCCGCGCTTCAACGGCGGAAACCCTCCGGACCTCGTGGACAACTCGGGTGCGGAACAGATGGATTTCGGCACGCTGGTGGCCAAGGACCAGCTGACCGACCTCACGGCCCTCCTCGACGCCCCCTCCTTCGACGATCCGAACAAGAAGGTGCGCGACACGCTGCGCCCCGGTGTCGTCGAAATGGGCCAGTTCGGCGGCAAGGAAACCTGGATCCTCTACTACGCGTACACGGTCTACGGCGTCTGGTACTCCAAGGGCAATCTGCAGAAGCTGGACGCGGAATACCCGGAGACCTGGGACGACATGCTGGCCCTGTGCGCGAAGGCCAAGAAGAAGGGTGTCGCGGGCTGGACCTACCCGGGCAAATACCCGTACTACTTCCCCTTCAGCCTCTACCCGTTCATCGCCAAGATCGGCGGTGAAGAGGTCCTGCGGAAGATCGACAACCTGGAGCCGAACGCCTGGAAGGACCCGGCGGTCAAGGCGGCCTTCGACGCCTATTACGAGCTCTACAAGAAGGGCTATGTCCTCAAGGGCTCGCCCGGCCTGGACCACCTGCAGTCGCAGAAGGCGTGGGCCGAGGGGAAGGCGCTGTTCATCCCCAACGGTTCCTGGGTGGAGAACGAGTCGGCCAAACAGATCGCGAAGAACCCGCACTTCGATCTCGCGGTCGGCGCCCCGTCCAGCCTGTCCACCTCGGACAAGATGCCGTACGGCACCCTCTGGGCCTCCGGCGGCGAGCCGTACATCGTTCCGCGGAAGGCCCGCAACGCCGAGGGCGGTATGGAGCTGCTGCGCATCATGCTCAGCAAGAAGTCCTCGCAGAACTTCATCAAGCAGGTCTCCTCGCTCACCTCGCTCAACGGCGGCACCGAGGGGCTGACGCTCCCGCCCGGTCTGGCATCGGCGCAGGCCGCACTGCAGAAGGCCGGCCAGAACATCGTCAATCCGCGGTTGCAGGACTGGTATGTGGCGCTCCAGAAGGAGCGGATCGGTGTCGGTGCGCTGGGCGAGATGATGGCCGGCCGGATGACGCCCGACGAGGCCATCAAGAAGATCCAGAAGTACGCGGATGACACCCGCGACGACTCCAGCGTCAAGAAGTACAAGCGCTGACCGACAAGCGTGTGGGGGCACCGCCCAGCGTGAGCTGAGGGCGCGTCACCGGAGGCGGCAAACGCAGGGAGAGAACGGGATCGGTAGTCATGAAACACGGTAAGTACCGTTTCATCGCGGGGTTCTTGGTCCTCCCGCTGGCGATTTACGCGATCTTCGTGATCTCGCCGTTCGTGCAGGCCATCTACTACTCCTTCACGGACTGGACCGGACTGAGTCCGGACATGAAGATGGTCGGCTTCGACAACTATGCGCGCCTCTTCACGGACGATGTCTTCTGGTCCGCCGTGGGCAACAGCGTGACGTTGTTGCTGCTCCTGCCGGTGGTGACGCTCTCGCTCGGGCTCTTCTTCGCCTTTATGCTCAACGTCGGTGGCCGCCGCCGGAAGAAGGCGGTCATCGGCGGTGTGCGCGGCTCGGGCACCTACAAAATTCTCTACTTCTTCCCGCAGGTGCTGTCGGTCCCGATCGTCGCGCTGCTGTTCCAGTTCGCCTACAACCCGGAGAGCGGTGCGCTCAACGCCTTCTTCCAGGCGATCGGGCTCGACAATCTGCAGCCGGACTGGCTGGGCGATCCGCAGATCGCGCTGTGGTGCGTCATGGCCGCGATGGTATGGGCCAATGTCGGCTTCTATGTGGTGCTCTTCTCCGCCGGTATGAGCTCCATTCCGAAGGACTTCTACGAGGCCGCGCTGCTGGACGGCGCGAACCGCTTCAACACGTTCTTCCGGATCACCCTGCCGCTGCTGTGGGACACGGTCCAGACCGGCTGGATCTATATGGGCATCCTCGCCCTGGATGTTTCGGCCTTCGCGTTCGTGCAGATCATGAGTGTCGGTCCGGGCGGTCCCGACTATTCGACCGAGGTCCTTCCGCTGTACGTGTACCAGAAGACCTTCCGCGACGGTCAGGCCGGATATGCGACGGCCATCGGCGTTTCCCTGCTGATCGTGACCCTCATCTTCTCGGCCATCGTGATGCGGCTGGGACGACGCGAGCGACTGGAGTTCTGATGAGTGCGCAGACGGATCCGGCGGACCTCCCCGGTGTGACGAAGGAGCAGGAACCGCAGCCGGGTACCTCGCGACTGCCCGGGCCGCGCGATGGTCAGGGCGGGAAGGGCGGCGCCCGCTCCGGTGGCGGGAGAAGAGAGGGCAAGGTCCTCAACGTCTTCTCGCACGGAGTCCTGGTGATCTGGGGCCTCTTGGTCACCATGCCGCTGCTGTGGGCGGTGGTGAGCTCCTTCAAGGACGACACCGAGATCTTCGGCTCGCCCTGGGGGCTGCCCTCGGTCCTGCACTTCGACAACTGGTCACGCGCCTGGGACAAGGCGAACATGGGCCAGTACTTCCTCAACTCGCTGATCGTCGTGGGCGGTTCGCTGATCGGCACGATGCTGCTGGGGGCGATGGCGGCGTATGTGCTGGCCCGTTTCGACTTCCCGGGCAACCGCTTCGTGTACTTCCTGTTCGTGGGCGGGATGGGCTTCCCGGTCATCCTGGCGCTGGTCCCGCTGTTCTTCGTCATGAAGAACATGGCGCTGCTGGACACCTACCAAGGTCTGATCCTGGTCTATATCGCCTACTCACTGCCGTTCACGGTCTTCTTCCTCAGCGGATTCTTCAGGACGCTGCCCACCTCGGTGGCCGAGGCGGCGCTCATCGACGGCGCCTCGCACACCCGCACCTTCTTCCAGGTGATGCTGCCGATGGCCAAGCCCGGCCTGATCAGCGTCGGGATCTTCAACTTCCTCGGGCAGTGGAATCAGTACCTGCTGCCGACGGTGCTCAACGTCGGGGATCCGGACAAGAAGATGCTGACCCAGGGACTGGTGGCGCTGGCGGTGAGCCAGGGCTACAAGGGGGACTGGTCCGGTCTGTTCGCGGGGCTGACGATCGCGATGCTGCCGGTGCTCGCCGCGTACATCATCTTCCAGCGGCAGGTGGTGGCCGGTCTGACCGCGGGCGCACTGAAGTAGGGGAGCGGGCCGGGGAGCGGTACGCCGCCGACGGGTGGCGATGGATTTGCGCCAGGTTTGCGCACCGCCGGGTGCGCGCTCCGGGGCGGCTCCGCCGCGGCGGAGCCGCCCTCGCGGGCTTCCCGGAGGGACCGCCCCTGATCATGTGTGGGCTCAACGCCTTGACGGGACTTCCCGGCTGGAGTTCTGCTTAGAGTTCACATGTTGAATCGAGGGCCGTCCCACAAGGGTGTGGGTTCGGCCGGCGGGTGGTCGATGTACCTCCCCCAGTCACCACTGGGAGGTACCCCCGGCCCCAGACGGGAGTGGATGACTCGATGGAGACTCCGGGGTCGCAGTCCTCGCTGCACCGGGCCAATCTGGAGCGGGTCGTACGCGCGGTGCGTATGGCGGGCTCACTCACGCAGGCGGAGATCGCCCGGAGCACGGGGCTGTCCGCGGCCACCGTTTCCAACATCGTTCGTGAGTTGAAGGACGGCGGGACCGTTGAGGTGACCCCGACCTCGGCGGGCGGGCGGCGGGCGCGCAGCGTCTCCCTCTCCGGCGATGCGGGCATCGTCGTAGGGGTCGATTTCGGGCATTCCCATCTGCGGGTGGCGGTCGGCAACCTCGCCCACCAGGTGCTTGCCGAGGAGGCCGAGCCGATCGATGTGGACGCATCCGCTGCCGAGGGCTTCGACCGGGCGGAAGAGCTGGTCAACCGGCTGATCACGGCCACCGGACTCGACGCGGGCAAGGTCATCGGCGTCGGCCTGGGCGTACCGGGACCCATCGACGTCGAGTCCGGGACGCTGGGCTCGACGGCGATCCTGCCGGGCTGGTCGGGGACCAACCCCAGCCAGGAGCTGTCCGGGCGTCTCGGCGTGCCCGTCTACGTCGACAACGACGCCAACCTCGGCGCGCTGGGCGAGCTGGTGTGGGGCGGCGGCCGGGGGGCCACCGATCTGGCGTACATCAAGGTCGCCAGCGGTGTCGGCGCCGGCCTGGTGATCAGCGGGCAGATCTACCGGGGGCCGGGCGGCACGGCGGGCGAGATCGGGCACATCACGCTGGACGAGTCCGGCCCGGTGTGCCGCTGCGGCAACCGCGGCTGCCTGGAGACCTTCACCGCGGCCCGCTACGTCCTCCCGCTGCTGCAGCCGAGCCACGGCCTCGATCTGACCATGGCGCGGGTGGTGCAGCTGGCCCGCGAGGGCGACCCGGGCTGCCGGCGGGTGATTGCGGACGTAGGCCGTCATATCGGGAGTGGTGTGGCGAACCTGTGCAATCTGCTCAATCCCAGCAGGGTGGTGCTCGGCGGTGATCTCGCCGAGGCCGGTGAGCTGGTCCTGGCGCCAATCCGTGAATCGGTGTCGCGGTACGCGATCCCCAGTGCCGCACGGCAGTTGGGGATCGTCCCCGGCACGCTCGGGGGCCGTGCGGAGGTACTGGGCGCGCTGGCGCTGGTGCTGAGCGAGATGGGCGATTCGACCCTGCTCGACGGCGCGCAGCCCGCGGGCGCGCCGGCCCTAGCGTGAAAGCGCTGAGTTCACACAGCTAACGCATGGCACCGTTGTCATCTCGTTAAGGATTTACTCCTTGACGGTCGGCTGGCGGCCGAGTTGACTTCCAGCCACCTCGGCCGCAACGACGCGGCCTCGTCAGGGAGGCAACCCCAATGAACGTTTGGACGCGTCGCGTCGTCATAGGCACCGCCGCCGTCTCGATGGCGCTCTCCGTGGCCGCGTGCGGTAAGGCCGGCGACAACGCCAAGGGTGGCGGTGGCGACAACAAGACCATCGGTCTTCTCCTGCCGGAGAACAAGACCACGCGTTACGAGACCTTCGACCGTCCGCTGATCGAGGCGAAGATCCACAAACTGTGCAGCGACTGCACGGTCAAGTACAACAACGCGGCGCAGGAGACCGAGAACCAGAAGAAGCAGTTCGACGCGCTGATCACCCAGGGCGTCAAGGTGATCATTCTGGACTCCGTCGACTACAAGGCGACCAAGTCCTGGGTGAACCAGGCCGCCAAGAAGGGTGTCAAGGTCGTCGCCTACGACCGGCTGGCCGAGGGCAAGCTCTCCGCCTACGTGTCCTACGACAACGAGAAGATCGGCCGCCTGCAGGGCCAGGCGCTGGTCAAGGCGCTCGGCGGCAAGGCCAAGGACAGCAATGTCGTCATGATCAACGGCTCGCCGACCGACCCGAACATGCCGTTCTTCAAGAAGGGCGCCCACAGCGTCCTCGACAAGCAGGTCAAGAAGGTCGCGTACGAGCAGGACATCCCCGACTGGTCGCCCGACGAGGCCAACAAGAAGATGGGCGCGGCCCTCGACTCGCTCGGCAAGGACGGCTTCCAGGGCGTCTACTCCGGCAACGACGGCATGGCCGGCGGCATCATCACCGCCCTCAAGCAGAAGGGCGTCAAGGTCCCGGTCGGCGGCCAGGACGCCGAGCTCGCGGGTCTGCAGCGGATCCTCAAGGGCGAGCAGGCCTTCACGATCTACAAGCAGATCAAGCCGCAGGCGGACTCCACCGCCGAGATCGCGGTCAAGCTGCTCAAGGGCGGCAAGATCGGCTCCCTGACGGACACCAAGGTCGACAGCCTCAGCGGCGAGGTCAAGGGCATCCCGGCCAAGCTGTACGACGCGCAGATCGTGACCAAGGACAACATCGCCTCCACGATCATCAAGGACAAGGTCTACAAGGCGAGCCAGATCTGCACCGGCGACGTCAAGAAAGCCTGCGAGGCGGCCGGCATCAAGTAGGCCCCGGCCCGTCGGCCACGGCTCCCCGGCCACGCCCACCGGCACACCTCTCCACCCCGGGGCCCTCGGGCCCCGGGCCCCCGGTCAGGCGGGGCCGCGCGGCACCGCCCGCGGCCCCCGACCCGGTCCGTACCCCGCCCGGCGACATCCCGTCCCGGGCGCGGACGCCGGACCGTTCCTCGCAAGCCCCCCCGCTCCACGCACCACCATCCCCGCCGTTGTGACGGCGGCGAAGGAGATGATTCACGTGTCCGCTACGCCTGTGCTGGCGTTGCGCGGAGTCTCCAAGCGGTTCGGCGCCGTCCAAGCACTCACGGACGTCACCCTGGAGATCCACCCCGGTGAGGTGGTCGCCCTTGTCGGCGACAACGGCGCCGGCAAGTCCACCCTCGTCAAGACCATCTCGGGCGTCCACCCGGTCGACGACGGCGCCATCGAATGGGAGGGCAAGGCGGTACGCATCAACAAGCCGCACGACGCCCAGGAACTCGGCGTCGCCACCGTCTACCAGGACCTCGCGCTCTGCGACAACCTCGATGTGGTCGCCAACCTCTACCTCGGCAACGAGATCCGCACCGTAGGTGTCCTCGACGAGATCGCGATGGAGAAGCGCGCCAAGGAGCTGCTGGACACCCTGTCCATCCGCATCCCGAGCGTCCGCATCCCCGTCGCCGCGCTCTCCGGCGGTCAGCGGCAGGTCGTCGCGATCGCCCGCGCGCTGATCGGCGACCCGAAGGTCGTCATCCTCGACGAGCCCACCGCCGCCCTCGGTGTCGAGCAGACCGCCCAGGTCCTCGACCTCGTCGAGCGGCTGCGCGAGCGCGAGCTCGGCGTCATCCTCATCAGCCACAACATGGCCGATGTGCAGGCCGTCGCGGACCGGGTCGCGGTGCTTCGGCTGGGGCGCAACAACGGGGTCTTCGATGTCGAGGGCACCTCCCACGAAGAGATCATCGCCGCCATCACCGGCGCCTCGGACAACGCCGTGACCCGCCGTAAGGCGCGTACGGACCAGGTGAAGAAGGAGGTCGGCGCATGAGTGATCTCACCAAGCAGCCTGCCGCGGGTGAGGACGAGGCGACCGCGGCCGCCCCGGCCGTCGACACCCCCCAGCCGGCCGCCATCGACCCCCGCCTGCTCGTCCGCGAGCAGGGCTTCGCCGGCTACCTCAACGACTTCAAGCGCCGGGTGCGCGGTGGTGAGCTGGGCTCACTGCCGGTCGTCATCGGCCTGGTCGTCATTGCGGTCGTCTTCCAGCTCAAGAACAGCAGCTTCCTGTCCGCCGACAGCCTCGCGAACATCGGTGTCTACACCTCCGGCCTCGGCATCATGGCCGTCGGCATCGTCTTCGTGCTGCTGCTCGGCGAGATCGATCTGTCCGTCGGCTCGGTGGCGGGCGTCGGCGCGGCCGTATGGGCCGTGCTGAGCGTCACCCACGGTGTCAACGACTGGCTCGCCGTCCTGATCGCCGTCGTGGCCGGTGTGGTCATCGGCGCCCTGCACGGGTTCTTTTTCGCCAAGATCGGCGTGCCGGCCTTCGTCGTCACCCTGGCCGGTTTCCTCGGCTGGAGCGGGCTGCAGATCTGGATGATGGGCAAGGAAGGCTCCATCAACACGCCGAGCGGCAGCGTGGTGGAGAACCTCACCGGTTACTACTTCGAGGACAAGGGCGCGGCCTACGGTCTCGCGCTGATCGCGGTCCTCGCCTACGCCGGATCGCTGCTGCTGGACAGCAAGCGCCGCAAGGCCGCCGCGCTGCCCTCCCGGCCGCTCAGCGAGATCCTGCTGCGCACGGGCGTGGTCGCGGTGATCGCCTTCGTCGTCGCCTATGTCCTGAACGAGCCGGCCGGCGCCCGCGGTCTGCCGCTGGCCCTGGTGCTGTTCCTCGCGGTCCTGGTCATCGCCGACTTCGTGGTGCGCCGCACCCCCTACGGACGGCAGATCTTCGCGGTCGGCGGCAACGCCGAGGCGGCGCGCCGGGCCGGCATCAATGTGAACAAGATCCGGATCAGCGTCTTCGCCATCTCCGGCATGCTCGCGGCCTTCGGCGGACTGTTCATCGCCAGCCTCTCCGGTGGTGCCACCAAGAACCTGGGCTCCGGCAACACCCTGATGAACGTCATCGCGGCGGCCGTCATCGGCGGCACCAGCCTCTTCGGCGGCCGTGGCAAGATCTGGTCCGCGCTGCTGGGCATGCTGGTCATCCAGTCGATCCAGCAGGGCCTGAACCTGCTGGGCATGGCGAGTGAGATCCAGTACATGATCACCGGCGCGGTGCTGCTCGCCGCCGTGGTGATCGACTCGGTCTCCCGTCGGACGCAGAAGACAGCCGGACGCACCTGACCGCGCCTGTCGCACGGCGGCACCGGCCCCCACCGGGCATGATCCGGTGGGGGCCGTTCCGCGTGCGGCGCCGCACCCCATGCGGCGCGCCGAAGTCCGTTTCACCCGAGTGACATACATCGCAAGGCCCGGGCGTCGGCCCGGCGGACGCGACATTAGACTCATCTGATCGGCAAGCTCGATCCACGGCAGCAAGCAGCAAGGAGGCAGGGGTGGCGTTGCTTTCCCGTATCAGGGGACC
The DNA here is from genome assembly GCF_043200375.1 of Streptomyces sp. NPDC048434. NCBI lineage: Bacteria > Bacillati > Actinomycetota > Actinomycetes > Kitasatosporales > Streptomycetaceae > Streptomyces > Streptomyces sp. NPDC048434. The sequence goes on from NZ_JBICXQ010000001.1 coordinate 163,877, forward strand.
GCGCGATCTGGACCGACTGGGCCCGGAGCAGCTCGAGCAGCTGGCGGGGGAGATCCGTACCTTCCTTGTCGACGCGGTGTCCAAGACCGGTGGCCACCTCGGGCCGAACCTCGGCGTGGTCGAGCTGACCATCGCCCTGCACCGTGTCTTCCACTCCCCGAAGGACAAGGTCCTCTTCGACACCGGGCACCAGTCCTACGTCCACAAGCTGCTCACCGGCCGTCAGGACTTCACCAAGCTCAAGGCGAAGGGCGGCCTGTCCGGCTACCCCTCCCGCGCCGAGTCCGAGCACGACGTCATCGAGAACAGCCACGCCTCCACGGTCCTGGGCTGGGCCGAGGGCATCGCCAAGGCCAACGAGGTACGCGGATCGGACAACCGGGTCGCCGCGGTCATCGGTGACGGCGCGCTGACCGGTGGCATGGCCTGGGAGGCGCTCAACAACATCGCCGCCGCCAAGGACCGCCCGCTCGTCATCGTCGTCAACGACAACGAGCGCTCCTACGCGCCGACCATCGGCGGCCTCGCCAATCACCTGGCGACGCTGCGCACCACGGACGGCTACGAGCGTTTCCTGGCCCGCGGCAAGGACCTGCTGGAGCGGACGCCGGTCGTCGGCAGGCCGCTCTACGAGACCCTGCACGGCGCCAAGAAGGGCCTGAAGGACTTCATCGCCCCGCAGGGCATGTTCGAGGACCTGGGGCTCAAGTACGTAGGCCCGATCGACGGTCATGACATCGAGGCGCTGGAATCGGCCCTGACGCGCGCCAAGCGCTTCGGCGGTCCGGTCATCGTCCACTGCCTCACCGAGAAGGGCCGCGGCTACCAGCCCGCCCTCCAGGACGAGGCGGACCGCTTCCACGCCGTCGGCAAGATCCACCCCGACACCGGCCTGCCCATCTCTTCGGGCGGCAAGGACTGGACGTCCGTCTTCGGCGACGAGATGGTCGAGCTCGGCAAGGAGCGGGGGGACATCGTCGCCATCACGGCGGCCATGCTCCAGCCCGTCGGACTGGAGAAGTTCGCCAAGGCCTTCCCCGACCGCGTCTACGACGTCGGCATCGCCGAGCAGCACGCCGCGGTCTCCGCGGCGGGCATGGCCACCGGTGGCCTGCACCCGGTCTTCGCGGTCTACGCCACCTTCCTCAACCGGGCCTTCGACCAGGTGCTGATGGATGTGGCGCTGCACAAGTGCGGCGTCACCTTCGTGCTGGACCGGGCCGGTGTCACCGGCACCGACGGCGCCTCGCACAACGGCATGTGGGACATGTCGATCCTGCAGGTCGTCCCCGGTCTGCGGATCGCCGCGCCGCGCGACGCCGACCAGGTGCGCGCCCAGCTGCGCGAGGCCGTCGAGGTCGATGACGCGCCCACCGTGGTGCGTTACTCCAAGGGCGCGGTCGGCCCGGCCGTCGAGGCCATCGGCCGGGTGGGCGGCATGGACGTGCTGCGCAAGCCCGCCGAGGCGGTCAAGCGCCCGGATGTCCTGCTGGTCTCCGTGGGCGCGCTCGCCCCGATGTGCCTGGAGATCGCCGACCTCCTCGACAAGCAGGGCATCTCCACCACCGTCGTCGACCCGCGCTGGGTCAAGCCGGTCGACGAGGCGCTGCCGGGTCTCGCCGCCCGGCACCGGGTCGTGGTCACCGTCGAGGACAACGTCCGCTCCGGCGGCGTCGGTTCGGCCGTTGCCCAGGCCATGCGGGACGCCGGTGTGGACGTCCCGCTGCGCGACTTCGGCATCCCCGAGCGGTTCCTCGACCACGCCTCCCGCAAGGAGGTCATGGCGGAGATCGGGCTCACCGCGCCGGACATCGCCCGCCAGGTGACCGGTCTGGTCTCCAAGATTGACGGCCTCCCCCAGTCTCAGCTGCCTGCGACCGGGGAGACCGCCATCGACGACGCCGGGTCCGCGGGGGCCAACGGCATGGCCGAGCGGGCCGAGGCCGCCCGCGACTGATTCCGCAGCCGCCAGCGATGGGCCGGCCGGTCATCCGTACGGATGTTCCGCCCGGCCCATCGGCATGGGCGCAGTAACACTCCATCGGGTGAATCCCGGCCGTCCGGGGGCCCGCCGAAGCTGACTGCTTCCCGTCATTGCGGAGACTCGGTCAGTTCAGGAGAGTTGCGAGGGTCGTCCAGGCGGAGGTTCGCCCATGAGCACACAGCACGGCACACCACACGATTCGCGCCGCAATCGCGGCATGTTCCGGACGAAGACTGTAGAGCAGTCGATCCTGGACACCGAGGAGCCGGAGCACACGCTCAAAAAGTCCCTGTCGGCGCTCGATCTGACCGTCTTCGGTGTCGGTGTCGTCATCGGCACCGGCATTTTCGTCCTGACCGGAAAAATCGCCAAGGAGCAGGCCGGGCCTGCCGTGGCACTGTCTTTTGTCGTCGCGGGCGTGGTCTGTGCGCTGGCGGCGCTGTGTTACGCGGAGTTCGCCTCCACCGTGCCGGTCGCCGGCTCGGCCTACACCTTCTCCTACGCCTCACTCGGCGAGCTGCCGGCCTGGATCATCGGCTGGGACCTGATCCTGGAACTCGCCCTGGGCTGTGCGGTGGTCGCCGTCGGCTGGTCCGGCTATGTGCGCTCCCTGCTGGACAGCGTCGGACTGCATCTGCCCCCGGGGCTCTCCGGCACCCATGAGGGGCACTTCGGCTTCGATCTGCTCGCCACGATTCTCGTGCTGGTGCTGACCGGCATCCTGGTGCTCGGAATGAAGCTGTCCTCGCGGGTGACGGTGGTGGTCGTCGGGATCAAGGTCACCGTCGTCCTGCTGGTCATCATCGCCGGAGCCTTCCTCATCAGCGGCGCCAACTACACGCCGTTCATCCCGCCCAGCAAGCCCAGCGAGACCGGCGTCGGACTGGGCGAGCCGCTGGCGCAGCTGCTGTTCGGATTCGCCCCGACCAACTTCGGGGTGATGGGGATCTTCGCCGCGGCGGCCGTGGTCTTCTTCGCCTTCATCGGCTTCGACATCGTGGCCACCGCCGCCGAGGAGACCCGCAACCCGCAGCGCGACGTGCCCCGCGGCATCCTCGGCTCGCTGGCCATCTGCACGGTCCTCTACGTGGCCGTGTCGGTCGTCGTCACCGGCATGGAGAAGTACAGCAAGCTCTCCACCGACGCCCCGCTCGCCGATGCCTTCAAGGACCTCGGACACCCCTTCTTCGCCGACGTGATCAGCTTCGGCGCCGCCGTGGGCCTGACCTCGGTCAGCATGATCCTGCTGCTCGGCCAGAGCCGGGTGTTCTTCGCGATGAGCCGGGACGGGCTGCTGCCGCGGGTCTTCTCCCTGGCCCACCCCCGCTTCGGTACCCCCTACCGGGCCACCATCCTGCTGGGCGTCGTCGTCGCCGTCGTCTCCGGCTTCACCTCGATCGACGAACTCGCCGAACTGGTCAACATCGGCACCCTGTTCGCGTTCGTCGTGGTCGCCATCGGCGTCGTTCTGCTCCGCCGCTCCCGGCCCGATCTGCACCGCTCCTTCCGTACCCCGTGGGTGCCGGTGGTGCCGGTGCTGTCGGTGCTCGCCTCGCTGTGGCTGATGCTCAATCTGCCCGCGGAGACCTGGGTCCGGTTCGCGATCTGGATGGTCGTCGGGTTCGGCGTCTACTTCCTGTACGGGCGGTCGCACAGCCGCCTCGGCATCCGCAACCGGCAGTCCGGCAAGGGCTGACGCCCGGCCGCACGTCCGCCCCGGTCCGGGCCGACAGCCTCGTATGCCGCCTCGCCGCGGTGTACGGGGCTTGTCCTTGCCGCCGAGGACCCGGCTATGCCTCGCCGCGTCCCCGGCCCCGCACCGCCCGCGGCCCCGTCACCCGGGCCCCCAGCGCCTGGACCCGTTCGCGCAGCTCGCGGTCCGCGGTGACCACCAGGCAGTCCCGGTCGCCGCACTCCTCCGCCACCAGCTGCACGATCCGGTCGTCGCCGCTGCCGCTCGCCGGCACCACCCGTACGCCCTCGACGGGCTCGACCCCGCGCGCCGCGCCCTCTACCACCAGGACCAGCTCCACGGGCGGCTCGACCAGCCCCGGCAGCCCCTTGTCGGTGTACTCGGACAGGGCGTCGCGCAACCGCTCCGCCGCGCCGTGCCGGTCCCGCCACCAGCCGTCGGGCACCGAGCCGACGACATTGGCGGCATCGACAATGACCATGGAGTCCATGCCGCCACTGTCCCACGGACGGGACAGCTCCCGGCACACGAAGGCGCGGGCCGGCTCCGCCGAGCCGGCCCGCGCCTTCCATATCAGTGGTGCACCCCTTACGCGGGCACGCTCGCGATGCCCGGAGCCAGGAACTTCTTGCCGGTCACGCGCTCGGAGACACCCGCACGGTCCAGGTACGGCGTGATGCCGCCCAGGTGGAAGGGCCAGCCGGCGCCGGTGATCAGGCACAGGTCGATGTCCTGCGCCTCGGCGACCACACCCTCGTCCAGCATCAGGCCGATCTCCTGCGCCACCGCGTCCAGGACGCGGTCGCGGACCTGCTCCTCCGTCAGCACCGAGTCGCCCTGCTTGAGGAGCGCGGCGACCTCGGGGTCCAGCTCCGGCTTGCCGGAGTCGTAGACGTAGAAGCCGCGCTTGCCGGCCTCGACGACGGCCTTGAGGTTCGGGGAGACCTTGAAGCGGTCCGGGAAGGCGCCGTTGAGGGTCTCGGAGACATGCAGACCGATCGCCGGGCCGACCAGCTCCAGCAGCACCAGCGGCGACATCGGCAGCCCGAGCGGCTCGATGGCCTTCTCGGCGGTCTCGACCGGGGTGCCCTCGTCGATGACGTTCTGGATCTCGCCCATGAAGCGGGTCAGGATGCGGTTGACGACGAACGCCGGGGCGTCCTTCACCAGCACCGCGGTCTTCTTCAGCTTCTTGGCGACACCGAAGGCCGTGGCCAGCGAGGCGTCGTCGGTCTTCTCGCCGCGGACGATCTCCAGCAGCGGCAGGATCGCGACCGGGTTGAAGAAGTGGAAGCCGACGACCCGCTCGGGGTGCTTGAGCTTCGACGCCATCTCGGAGACGGACAGCGAGGAGGTGTTGGTGGCGAGGATCGCGTGCGCCGGAGCGACGGCCTCCACCTCCGCGAACACCTGCTGCTTGACGCCGATCTCCTCGAAGACGGCCTCGATGATGAAGTCGGCGTCGGAGAAGCCCTCGGCCTTGTCGAGGACACCGGAGACCAGGGCCTTGAGGCGGTTGGCCTTGTCCTGGTTGATCCGGCCCTTGCCGAGCAGCTTGTCGATCTCGGCCTGGACGTAGCCCACACCCTTGTCGACGCGCTCCTGGTCGATGTCGGTCAGCACGACCGGCACCTCCAGACGGCGCAGGAACAGCAGAGCCAGCTGCGAGGCCATCAGACCGGCGCCGACGACGCCGACCTTGCTGACCGGACGCGCCAGGTTCTTGTCCGGCGCACCGGCGGGCCGCTTGGCACGCTTCTGCACCAGGTTGAACGAGTAGATGCCGGCGCGGAGTTCGCTGCCCATGATCAGGTCGGCGAGCGCCTGGTCCTCGGCGTCGAAACCGGCCTGCAGGTCGCCGCTCTTGGCCGCGGCGATGATCTCCAGCGCCCGGTAGGCGGCCGGGGCGGCGCCGTGCACCTTGCCGTCGGCGATGAACTTGCCCTTGGCGACGGCCTGGTCCCAGGCCTCACCGCGGTCGATCTCGGCGCGCTCGACGGTCACGTCGCCCTTGAGGACGTTCGCGGTCCAGATCAGCGACTGCTCCAGGAAGTCCGCGCCCTCGAAGATCGCGTCCGCGATGCCGAGGTCGAAGACCTGCTTGCCCTTGAGCTGCTTGTTCTGGTTGAGCGAGTTCTCGATGATGACCGAGACGGCCTTGTCCGCGCCGATGAGGTTCGGCAGCAGCGCACAGCCGCCCCAGCCCGGGACGAGACCGAGGAAGACCTCGGGCAGCGAGAAGGCCGGGAGCGCCTTGGAGACGGTGCGGTAGGAGCAGTGCAGACCGACCTCGACGCCACCGCCCATCGCGGCACCGTTGTAGTACGCGAAGGTCGGTACGGCGAGCTCCGAGAGCCGCTTGAAGACCTCGTGGCCGCCCTTGCCGATGGCCAGCGCGTCCTCGTGCTGCTTGAGCAGCTCGACGCCCTTGAGGTCGGCGCCGACGGCGAAGATGAACGGCTTGCCGGTGATGCCGACGCCGACGATGCCGCCGTCCGCGGCCTCCTTCTCGACCTGGTCGATCGCGGCGCTGAGATTCGCGAGCGAGCCGGGACCGAAGGTGGTCGGCTTGGTGTGGTCGAAGCCGTTGTCCAGCGTGATCAGCGCGAACTTGCCCGCGCCGTACGGCAGATCGAGGTGGCGGACGTGCGCCTGGGTGACGACCTCGTCCGGGAACAGCTCGGCCGCACCCTTCAGAAGCTCGGCGGTGGTGGTGGTGCTCACTTGCTGCCTCCGTCGGACTCGAAGTGCGGGTTCTCCCAGATGACCGTCGCGCCCATGCCGAAGCCGACGCACATGGTGGTCAGGCCGTAGCGGACCTGCGGCTGCTCCTCGAACTGCCGGGCCAGCTGGGTCATCAGCCGGACGCCGGAGGAGGCCAGCGGGTGGCCGAAGGCGATGGCGCCGCCGTACTGGTTGACGCGCGCGTCGTCGTCGGCGATGCCGTAGTGGTCGAGGAAGGCGAGCACCTGCACGGCGAACGCCTCGTTGACCTCGAACAGGTCGATGTCACCGATGCCGAGGCCCGCCTTGGCAAGGGCCTTCTCGGTGGCCGGGATCGGGCCGTAACCCATGACCTCGGGCTCGACGCCCGCGAAGGCGTAGGAGACCAGGCGCATCTTGACCGGGAGGTCGTGCTCCCGGGCGAAGTCCTCGGAGGCGATGAGCGAGGCGGTGGCGCCGTCGTTGAGCCCCGCGGCGTTGCCGGCGGTGACGCGGCCGTGCGTACGGAACGGCGTCTTCAGGCCGGCGAGGCTCTCCAGGGTCGTCCCCGGGCGCATCGGCTCGTCGGCGGTCACCAGGCCCCAGCCGGTCTCGCCGACCTCCGCGTTGGTGTTGCGCACCGAGATCGGCACCAGATCCTGCTGGATCTTGCCGTTCGCGTACGCCTTCGCCGCCTTCTCCTGCGAGCGCACGGCGTACTCGTCGGCGCGCTGCTTGGTGATGTGCGGGTAGCGGTCGTGCAGGTTCTCCGCGGTCATGCCCATGAACAGGGCGGACTCGTCGACGAGCTTCTCGCTCACGAAACGCGGGTTGGGGTCGACGGCCTCGCCCATGGGGTGGCGCCCCATGTGCTCGACACCGCCGGCGATGACGGCGTCGTACGCACCGAAGGCGATGGAGCCGGCGGTGGCGGTCACGGCGGTCAGCGCACCGGCGCACATGCGGTCGATGGAGTAACCCGGCACGGACTGCGGGAGGCCGGCGAGGATGCCGGCGGTCCGGCCGAGGGTCAGACCCTGGTCACCGATCTGGGTGGTGGCGGCGATGGCGACCTCGTCGATCTTCGCGGGGTCCAGGGCCGGGTTGCGGCGCAGCAGCTCCCGGATGGCCTTCACGACGAGATCGTCGGCGCGGGTCTCGTGGTAGATGCCCTTCGGGCCCGCCTTGCCGAACGGGGTGCGGACGCCGTCGACGAAGACGACGTCCCTAGCGGTACGAGGCACGTTGGCTCTCCTCCATGTGCGGGATGGCACTGCTGCGGGGCGCCCCGGGGGACGCTTCACACCGACATGCTACTTACGGGTAACCAAGCTGCACACCCCCACCGCCCGGAGCGGTGAACGTCACACCGGGCGGAGGGGTCGCTCGCCGGGCGACTACCCGGCAAGCGACGGAAACAGCGGATCGAAAACGACCGAATGCCGTCGGGTCTTGGCGCAATTCATCCCATCACACACTTAAAGTGCCCATATGGATATGAATAGGAGTGGTGTCGTGACCCGGTACGGGCGTCCGGCGGGGCCGCGCGCGATCGGTCTGGTCTGCGCCGTCGCCGCAGCGGGTGCGCTGTTGTCGGGCTGCGGGAACAGCGACACGGCCGGCGCCCAGAAGAAGAGCCCCCCGCGGGCGGTGCCCGCCTCCGCCCCCGCCTCCCCGAGCAGCTCGCTCAGCGCGGACCAGGCCCAGCGAAAGGCCCTGATCCCCAAGGCCAAGGTGGGCTATGAGCAGGCGCTGAAGGCGGCGGTCGCGGCCGTCCCCTCCTCCGAGGCGATCGCCGCGGAGCTCAAGGGCTCGCCCGACAGCCCCTACTGGAACACCGCGGTCGCCACGTCCGACGGGACGGTGCATGCCGTCCGCGTCGACGCGGTCTCCGGAAAGGCGGAGCAGCCGCACACCGAGTCCGACGACCCCAACGACAAACAGGAGCTGGCCGCCCGGCTGTCCAAGGCCAAGGTCACGGCCCAGCAGGCCGCACAGACGGCCACCGACAAGACGAAGGGCACCGTCACCACCATCGGACTGGGCAACGCCGACCACGCGGGCGACACGGTGGCCTGGACCGTAGGCGTCGTGACCACCGACAACTGGCAACAGACGCTGTACGAGATCGACGCGACCAACCGCAAGATCCTTTGGATGCACGTCAGTCAGGGCTGATCCACAAGGCGCGCCCCGGGGCCCGACTTACGGGCCGTACCGGCCGTCCACCCCCGGGCAGGGCACCGCTCCGTGCCCTGTTCGTGCCGCGCCGTGGCGGCGGGAAACGCATCCCGCCGCCACGGCGGTCGCTTGCCGCGACACGGGTGCGCGGAGGGGACGGGGCGGGCGGCGCGGCGTACGGAACCCGCGCCGCCGGTGTCAGCCGGCGTCGGTCCGCAGCGCCTCGGTGAGGATCGGCGCGACCTGCTCGATCTGCCAGGGGCGGGCGCCGTGACCCGTCAGCACCTGGGCGACCGATTCCAGGGTCGGCTCGGCCGGCGGCTCCCAGCACAGCCGGCGCACCGTGTCCGGGGTGATCAAGTTCTCCTGCGGGAGATTCAGGTTCTCGGCGAGCGCGGTGACCGCCGCGCGGGCGGCCGACAGCCGGGCCGCGGCGTCCGGGTCCTTGTCGGCCCAAGCGCGGGGCGGCGGCGGGCCGTTGAGCGGCTGGCCGGGCTGCGGCAGCTCGCTCTCGGCCAGCGCGCGGGCGCGGTCGACGGCGGCCTGCCACTGCTCCAGCTGCCGACGGCCCATGCGGTGGCCGAAGCCGGGCAGCGCGGCCAGTGCGTGGCTGTTCTGCGGCAGATTCAGCGCCGCCTCCACGATCGCGGCGTCACCCAGCACCTTGCCGGGCGACACATCGCGCCGCTGGGCCACCTGGTCACGGGCCGTCCACAGCTCCCGTACGACCGCCATCTGACGGCGCCGGCGGACCTTGTGCATGCCGGAGGTACGGCGCCAGGGGTCCTTGCGGGGCGGCGGCGGGGGAGCGGCGGCGATCGCCGCGAACTCCTGCCGGGCCCACTCCAGCTTCCCCTGCTGCTCCAGCTCCTCCTCCAGCGCATCGCGCAGATCCACCAGCAGCTCGACGTCGAGCGCGGCATAGCGCAGCCAGGGCTCGGGCAGCGGGCGGGTGGACCAGTCGACGGCGGAGTGTCCCTTCTCCAGGGCGAAGCCGAGGACGTTCTCGACCATGGCGCCCAGGCCGACCCGGGCGAAGCCGGCCAGCCGTCCTGCCAGCTCGGTGTCGAACAGCCGGGTGGGGAGCATCCCTATGTCACGCAGGCACGGCAGGTCCTGGGTGGCGGCGTGCAGTACCCACTCGGCGTCGCCGATCGCCTCCCCCAGCGCCGCCAGGTCGGGGCAGCCGACCGGGTCGATCAGCACGCTGCCGGCGCCTTCGCGGCGCAGCTGTACGAGGTAGGCGCGCTGGCCGTAGCGGTAGCCCGACGCCCGCTCGGCGTCGACGGCCACCGGGCCCGTGCCGGCCGCGAAGGCGGCCACGACCTCGGCGAGCGCCTCGTCCGTGGCGGTCACCGGGGGGATGCCCTCGCGGGGCTCCAGGAGAGGGACCGGCGCCGGTCGGGAATCCGGAGGCGAGTCTCCGGTTGCTCGCAGTGTCGTGTCTGCTGCGGTCTTTTGGGCGTCGGTCACCAGTCAAGGGTATCTGTGTATGCACGTCGCCCGTCGAGGGAACGTTCCCTCGACGGGCGAGCCGGTCGGATGGACGGTCAGTGAATGATGCCGGTGCGCAGGGCGACCGCCACCATTCCGGCCCGGTCGCCGGTGCCGAGCTTGCGGGCGATACGGGCCAGATGGCTCTTCACGGTCAGTGCCGACAGTCCCATCGAGACGCCGATGGCCTTGTTGGACTGGCCCTCCGCCACCAGCCGCAACACCTCGACCTCGCGGCCGGACAGTTCGCGGTAGCCGCCGGGGTGGCCGGGGGCGCCCGGAGGACGGCGCTGCATACGGGCCGCGTTGGCGCCGATGGGCGAGGTGCCCGGACGGCCGGGAAGGCCCAGGTTGGTACGGGTGCCGGTGACGACATAGCCCTTGACGCCGCCGGCCAGGGCGTTGCGTACGGCGCCGATGTCGTCGGCCGCGGACAGTGCGAGGCCGTTTGGCCAGCCGGCTGCCCGGGTCTCGGACAGGAGCGTGAGGCCGGAGCCGTCGGGAAGGTGGACGTCGGCAACGCAGATGTCGCGCGGGTTGCCGACGCGGGGACGGGCCTCCGCGATGGACGACGCCTCGATCACGTCACGCACTCCGAGGGCCCACAGGTGGCGGGTCACGGTGGAGCGGACGCGAGGGTCGGCCACGACGACCATGGCCGTCGGCTTGTTCGGGCGGTAGGCGACCAGGCTCGAAGGTTGCTCGAGGAGAACAGACACCGGGCCTCCTGGGGGGAGTGGCGGGGACGGAACCCGACTTGGGGGAGCCGGAATAATCCGTGTTTGAAGGGTCACTGACCTCTTCGGCAGCAATCCAGCAGGACTTTAGACTTTGATCACGATTTAGTTAGGGGCAATTCGGGCAAATCGGATGCGTGATCGATCAGAGGTGAGCATCCGATGCGCACCGAGATGATCAAAGCCGTACGAAAGGGCACCCGTACTCCTTGCAGGAAGGGGCGGCGCAGTGATCACGACGTCGGCCGGGTGCCTGTGAAATTCGGGACCGGCTCTGCGCAAACGTGATCACCGCGGCCGGGTCGCACGGGAAAAGCGCAGCTCAGCGGGGCTGTGCGCCGCGGCGCTGCGGCAGCGGGACGATTCCGCCGCGCGGCGTCATGTCGGGCGTGGCCGGCGGCAGGCCCGCCACCTGGCACAGCAGATCGCACCACGCCGACAGATGTACCGCCAGCTCCGGCACCCCGCCGGGGCCCTCGGCCGGAGTCCAGGACGCCCGGATCTCGATCTGCGTGGCGGGCTCGCGCGCCGCGAGCCCCCCGAAGTAGTGCGAGCCGGCTCGGGTCACCGTCCCGCTCGGTGCGCCGTAGCGCACCCCGCGCGCATCCAGCGCGCCGGTGAGCCACGACCAGGACACCTCCGGCAACAGCGGATCGGCGCCCATCTCCGGCTCCAACTCCGCCCGCGCCAGCGTCACCACCCGGAAGGTGCCCTGCCAGGTGTCGTCCCCGGCCGGGTTGTGCAGCACCACCAGGCGGCCGTCCGCCAGATCCTTGTCCTCGCCGCCCGGACCCGATCCGCGCTCGACGACCGCCGCCTCCAGCGCGTACGCATAGGGGGCGAGCCGTTTCGGAGCGGGTGTCGGGTCGATCTCGATCTCCGGCCGCAGTCGTGCCGCGCGGAGCGCTTCGACCGCCTGACGGAAGGGGATCGGGGCCTCGTCCGCGCCGTCCGCGAGGTGTTCGTGAGCCGCAGCCATGCCCGGAAGATTAGGCGGAACCGAGCCCGCATACGGGGAGGACACCCGGTGCGCGCGTCGCCCATTCGGAGGCGCCCCCGGGCGCATGCGGAGATATCGGCCACCTGGCCAATTCGACGGGTGCTCCGGCGTGCGAAGATTTGGGGCGTGAGCGCCAACGATTGCCCCACGGGCCAGCAGCAGACCGGTACACACGACTCGGCTTTCCTCAAGGCATGCCGCCGTGAGCCGGTGCCGCACACCCCGGTGTGGTTCATGCGTCAGGCCGGGCGCTCACTGCCCGAGTACCGCAAGGTCCGTGAGGGCATCGCGATGCTCGACTCCTGTATGCGGCCCGAGATGGTCACCGAGATCACGCTGCAGCCCGTGCGCCGCCACAACGTCGACGCCGCCATCTACTACAGCGACATCGTCGTCCCCCTCAAGGCCATCGGCATCGACCTCGACATCAAGCCCGGCGTCGGCCCGGTCATCGAGAACCCGATCCGCACCCGCGCCGACCTGGAGCAGCTGCGCGCCCTGGAGCCCGGCGACGTCTCGTACGTCACCGAGGCCATCGGCATGCTCGTCCGCGAGCTGGGTGGCACGCCGCTGATCGGCTTCGCCGGCGCGCCCTTCACGCTCGCCAGCTACCTCGTCGAGGGCGGTCCCTCCCGTAACCACGAGCGCACCAAGGCCCTCATGTACGGCGACCCGCAGCTGTGGGCCGACCTGCTGGACCGGCTCGCCGACATCACCGCCGCCTTCCTCAAGGTCCAGATCGAGGCCGGGGCGAGCGCCGTCCAGCTCTTCGACTCCTGGGTGGGTGCGCTCTCGCCGGCCGACTACCGCCGCTCCGTGATGCCCGCCTCCGCCAAGGTCTTCCAGGCGGTCGAGGGCCATGGCGTCCCGCGTATCCACTTCGGCGTCGGCACCGGCGAACTCCTCGGCCTGCTGGGCGAGGCGGGCGCGGACGTCGTCGGCGTCGACTGGCGCGTCCCCATGGACGAGGCGGCCCGCCGTGTCGGCCCCGGCAAGGCGCTCCAGGGCAACATCGACCCGGCCGTGCTCTTCGCGCCCCGCGAGGCCGTCGAGACCAAGGCCCGCGAGGTCCTCGATGCGGCCGCCGGCCTCGAAGGCCACATCTTCAACCTCGGCCACGGTGTCCTGCCCACCACCGACCCGGACGCACTGACCCGCCTAGTCGACTACGTCCACACCCGGACAGCGCGCTGAGCGGAGCGCGGCGGACGACGACGGAACAGGGGCCGGCGGGCCTGCGCCCGAGGCGTCAGGCCCCGGCGTCCCGTACGGCGGCGGTGGCCTTGCGGGCCGCTACCAGGACGGGGTCCCAGACCGGGGAGAACGGCGGGGCATAGCCGAGGTCGAGCGCGGTCATCCGGTCCACCGTCATTCCGGCCGTCAGCGCGACCGCCGCGATGTCCACCCGCTTGCCGGCCCCCTCGCGGCCGACGATCTGCACACCCAGCAGCCGGCCCGTACGGCGCTCGGCGAGCATCTTGACGTGCATCGGGCGGGCGCCGGGGTAGTAGCCGGCGCGGTTGGTGGCCTCGACGGTCACCGTGACGAAGCGCAGACCGACGGCGTGTGCCTGGCGTTCCAGCAGCCCCGTCCGGGCGATCTCCAGATCGCATACCTTGCTGACGGCCGTGCCGACGACACCGGGGAAGGTCGCGTAGCCGCCGCCCACATTGGCGCCGATCACCTGCCCGTGCTTGTTGGCGTGGGTACCCAGCGCGATATGGCGCAACTGCCCGGAGACCAGGTCCAGAACCTCGACGCAGTCACCGCCCGCCCAGATGTGCTCATGGCCGCGGACCCGCATCGCGAGGTCGGTGAGCAGCCCGCCGGACTCGCCCAGCGGCAGCCCGGCCGCGGCGGCGAGCGTGGTCTCGGGGCGTACGCCCAGGCCCAGCACGACCACATCCGCCGGGTACTCGGCGTCCTCGGTGGTGACCGCGCGGGCGCGCCCGTCCGCGCCGGTCAGCACCCCGGTGACGGTCGCCCCGCGCACCGTCTCGATGCCCATCGCGCACATCGCCTCATGGACGAGCGCGCCCATGTCCGGGTCGAGGGTGGACATCGGCTGCGCGCTCTGCTCCAGGACGGTGACCTCGTAGCCGCGGCGGATCAGCGCCTCGGCCATCTCCACACCGATATAGCCGGCGCCCACGACGACCGCCCGCCGGCCCGGCGAGGCGTCGAGGGTGTCCAGCAGGGCCTGGCCGTCGTCGAGGGTCTGCACACCGTGCACACCGGGCGCGTCGATCCCCGGCAGGCCGGGTCGGCGCGGACGCGCGCCGGTCGCCAGCACCAGCTGGTCGAAGCCGGTCCATGACTCCCGGCCGCCGTTGTCCAGCTCCCGGGTACGCACCCGGCCGCGGTCCAGGTCGAGTTCGGTGACCTCGCAGCGCATCCGCAGATCGATGCCCCGGGCGCGGTGCTCCTCGGCGGTCCTGGCGATCAGCGCGTCCGGACCGTCGACCTCGCCGCCCACCCAGTAGGGGATGCCGCAGGCGGAGTACGAGGTGAAGTGGCTGCGCTCGAACGCGGTGATCGCCAGCTCGTCCGGCTTCCGCAGCCGGCGTGCCTGCGACGCGGCGGACATCCCCGCCGCATCGCCCCCGACGATCACCAGCTGCTCCGCCGTCATGCCGTGTGTCCCTTCGTCGTGTACGGGCTCCGCCGTGCCGCTCCGTGTGGTTTCGCCCGCTTCGTGCGCTACGTTACGGGCCGGCCGGTGCGTGTGCGGCGGCGTGCGGCCGGCGTACGCGGAGGAGCCGGCCGCCGGGCGAACGCGCTCGGCACGGCCGCCGGGGCGCGCTCCGCTCGTCGCGGACGGTCCCGGCCGGTTCCGGGGCCTCAGCGCTCCAGGACCAGCGCGAGCCCCTGCCCCACGCCGATGCACAGCGCGGCGAGCCCCGTACCCGAGCCCAGCGCGGCGAGCTGATGAGCCACCGAGCCCGCGAGACGGGCACCGGAGGCACCCAGCGGGTGGCCGATGGCGATGGCGCCGCCGCGCGGATTCACCACGGCGGGGTCCAGCTCCGGCCACTGCCCGATGCAGCCCAACGCCTGGGCCGCGAACGCCTCGTTGAGCTCGAACGTGTCCACCTCGCCGAAGCCGCGACCGGACCGCTCCAGCGCACGCCGTACCGCCTCCACCGGGCCCAGGCCGAACAGCTGCGGCTCGACGCCGGTCACCGCGCTCGCACGGATCCGGGCCAGCGGTTCGCGCCCGGTGGCCCGCAAGCCCTCCTCGTCCACCAGCAGCAGTGCGGCCGCACCGTCGTTGAGCGGCGAGGAGTTCCCGGCGGTGACCGTGCCGCCGGCCGTACGGAACACCGGCTTCAGCTTGGACAGCGACTCCAGGGAGGACGCCTCCCGGATCGTCTCGTCCCGCAACAGGTCCACGTCCGGCAGCGGCACGACCTCCCCGTCATAGGCGCCCTCCCGCCAGGCACGCACCGCCTTTTGGTGGCTGGCCAGCGCGAAGACGTCCTGCTGCTCACGGGTGATGCCGTGCTGGTCGGCGATCAGCTCGGCGCCCTCGCCCAGCGCGACCGTCCACTCCGGGCGCATCCGCGGATTGACCATCCGCCAGCCCAGCGTCGAGGAGAACATCTCCTGATGGCCTGCCGGGAAGGCGCGTTCGGGCTTGCGCAGCACATAGGGCGCACGGCTCATCGACTCCACACCGCCCGCCACCGCGATATGCGCATCGCCGTGCGCAACGGCGCGGGCCGCCTGGATGACCGCCTCCAGACCGGACCCGCACAGCCGGTTCACGGTCACCCCGGGGACGGTCACCGGCAGTCCGGCCAGCAGTACCGCCATCCGCGCCACATTGCGGTTGTCCTCGCCCGCGCCGTTCGCATCGCCGAAGCAGACGTCGTCGATCCGCGCCGGGTCGAGGTCCGGTGTGCGGTCCACCAGGGCCTTGACCACATGGGCGGCGAGATCGTCCGGCCGGACGGCAGCGAGCGCGCCGCCGTACTTGCCGACGGGGGTCCGTACGGCGTCGACGATGTACACATCCCGTACGCGTGGGTCGGTCATCAGGCCCTGTCCTCGCTGTCCCGGCTCGACTGTCGGCGGGCCGTACGAAGATCGCTACCCGCCGACCACGAGTCTTTGCCCGCCGCTGCCCGCTGTCAACGGGGCTCCCGGTCACCTTGCCCGCCCGCCGCGGAGGCGTTGCGGTCATGATCCGGTCCCGGTCCTGTCGGTGCGCTCTGAGAGAGTGGGGACATGAGCGCAGCGCACACCCGTACGGGCCGCGGGCCCGGCAGCACCGGTCATGTGGTCGTCATCGGTGGAGGCATCTCCGGGCTGGCGGCGGCGCACCGTCTGCTTGAAGGCGGCGCCCGGGTAACCGTCCTGGAGGCGACGGACCGGCTCGGCGGCAAGCTGTACGCGGGTGAGATCGAGGGCGTACCGGTCGATCTGGGTGCCGAATCGATGCTGGCCAGGCGGCCGGAGGCGGTGGATCTCGCGCGCGCCGTCGGGATCGGCGACCGGCTGCAGCCGCCCACTACGGCCGGCGCGTCCCTGTGGACGCGCGGCGCGCTGCGCCCGATGCCCAAAGGCCATGTCATGGGCGTCCCCGGGGACCTCGGTCCGCTCGCCGCCTCCGGGGTGCTCTCCCCGGAGGGGCTCGCCCGTATCGACGAGGACGCTCAGCTGCCGCGTACCGACGTCGGCGAGGACGTGGCCGTCGGCGCCTATGTCGCCCGGCGGCTGGGCCGCGAGGTCGTCGACCGGCTCGTGGAGCCCCTGCTCGGCGGGGTGTACGCGGGCGATGCGTACCGGATCTCGATGCGCGCCGCCGTGCCCCAGCTGTTCGAGGCCGCACGGACGAACCGCTCGCTGCTCGACGGAGTACGGGGCATCCAGGCCCGGTCCGCCGAGACCGCCCACCAGACCGGGGCCGCCGCGACCGGCCCCGTCTTCATGGGCATCGAGGGCGGCATCGGGACGCTGCCGGGCGCGGTGGCCGATGCCGTACGGGCCAAGGGCGGCGAGATCCGTACGGGCACGCCGGTCGCCGGGGTGCGGCGGACCGCGGACGGCTGGCAGCTCGACCTCGACGGTGCCGGGCTCACCGCCGATGCCATCGTCCTCGCCACTCCCGCGCAGGCCACGGCCCGCCTCCTCGCCCCCGTCTGCCGGCCCGCCGCCGCCGAGCTGAACTCCGTCGAATACGCCTCCATGGCCCTGGTGACCATGGCCTTCCGCCGCGCCGACATCGAGGAGCGGCTGACCGGCAGCGGCTTCCTCGTACCGCCCGTGGACGGCCGCAAGATCAAGGCATCCACCTTCTCCGCCAACAAGTGGGGCTGGACCGGCCGGTTCGACCCGGACCTGTTCGTGCTGCGCACCTCGATCGGCCGCTACGGCGACGAGGAGGATCTGGCGCGCGAGGACTCCGAACTGGTCGGCTTCTCGCGGGCGGACCTGCGGGAGGCGGTCGGGCTGACGGCCACGCCGGTCGCCTCGCGGGTCACCCGCTGGGACGGCGGACTGCCCCAGTACCCGGTCGGCCACCTGGAGCGGGTCACCCGCATCCGTGACGCCGTGGCGCAGCTGCCGGGCCTTCGGGTGTGCGGTGCGCTCTACACGGGCGTCGGTATCCCGGCCTGTATCGCCTCGGGCCGTACGGCCGCCGACGACATCCTGGGCACCCTGCGCCCGGACTCCGTCCCCGCCGAGTGAGAATGGACGGCATGACAGACGCTTCCACTCCCGCTTCCGCACCGCAGGCGCCCGAGGCGCCCGAGAAGGTTCCGCACGCCGGCAAGAAGGCCAAGGACCTCAACGAGATCATCCGCTACACCCTCTGGTCGGTGTTCAAGCTGCGCGACGTCCTCCCGGAGGACCGCAGCGGCTACGCCGAGGAGGTCGAGGAACTGTTCGCGCAGCTCGCGGCCAAGGACGTGGTGGTGCGCGGCACCTATGACGTGTCCGGCCTGCGTGCCGACGCCGACGTGATGATCTGGTGGCACTCGGAGAGCTCGGACGCCCTCCAGGAGGCGTACAACCTCTTCCGCCGCACCCGCCTGGGCCGGGTGCTGGAGCCGGTGTGGTCGAACATGGCGCTGCACCGCCCCGCCGAGTTCAACAAGTCGCACATCCCGGCCTTCCTGGCCGACGAGCAGGCGCGCGCCTATGTGAGCGTCTACCCCTTCGTGCGCTCCTACGAGTGGTACCTCCTCCCCGACGAGGACCGCCGCCGGATGCTGGCCGACCACGGCAAGATGGCCCGCGGCTTCCCGGACGTGCGCGCCAACACCGTGCCGTCGTTCTCGCTCGGCGACTACGAGTGGGTGCTCGCGTTCGAGGCCGACGAGCTCTACCGCATCGTCGATCTGATGCGTCATCTGCGCGGCTCCGAGGCGCGGATGCACGTCCGCGAGGAGATCCCGTTCTACACCGGGCGCCGTAAGCCGGTCTCCGAGCTGGTCGCGGGTCTGGCGTAACCGGAAGGGCGGTGCGTCCGGCCGGGGTTCCCGGGCGGACGCAGCCGCACACAGCACCACGGGCCGCCCCCTCGGGGGCGGCCCGTGGTGCTGTGTGCGGACCGCTACTTGCCCGGCAGTGCGTGCTGCGCCCGGGTCGCCTGCTGGCCCGGCGCCGGCTCCGCCCGCGGCCTGCAGTACACCTTGTGCGCCGGGATCTTCCCGTGCAGCAGATATGCCTCGGTGTACTGGTTCACACAGGCGTTGTCGCCGAACGCGATGCCGTGCGTGCCGGCCCCGTTCTCGGTGACCAGCGAGGAACCGGGCAGCCGCCGCTGCAGCTCCAGCGCACCCCGGTACGGCGTCGCCGCGTCCCGCTCGGCCGCCAGCAGCAGCACCGGCGGCAGCGCGCCGGGCTCCGTGTGGATGTCGAGCGGACCGCGCCGCCCGTGGAGCGCCTCGTCGAACTCGGTCGAGGCCGCATGGCCGGCCGCGTCGGCCAGGTCCTGTCCGCCGGAGTGGCCGGCCACCCGGCGCGCGGCGGTGTCGAGCTCGGCCGCGGCCGTCTCCGACCGGTCGGGCCAGAACGCGCAGGGCAGATTCATCCAGGCGTTGTCCCAGGTCTCGAACGGTGCGATACGGGCGATCTCGGTGTTGTCCCGGTTCCAGGTCCGCCAGTCGTGCGGCCAGCGCGCGTCATTGCACTCCACGGCGGTGTAGACGGCGTTGCCGTTCTCCTCCTCCTTGGCGCCGGTGGACCGCGGGAGGGCCTGGGCGATCAGCGGCTTGGGGTCGCCGTGCAGGTACCCCGAGAGCGCCTCGGCGCGCATCGGCCAGAAGGCGTCGTTGTAGCCGGTCTTGAGGAAGGCCGACTGCAGCTGGCCGGCGCCGATCTTCCCGTTGAGCGGATGGCGGCGCAGCTTCTTCGCGGCCGTGTCGTAGGAGTGCTGTACCGCTCTCCTGGTCGTGCCGAGGTGGTAGTCGGCCTGGTGCTCGGCGGCCCAGCGCAGCCAGTCGTTCCAGCGGCGCTGGAAGGCGACGTCCTGGTCGAGGTTGTTGCGGTACCAGATCTGGCGGGGCGCGGGGTTGACGACGCTGTCGAAGAGCATCCGCCGGACGTGGCCGGGGAAGAGCGTCGCATAGACCGCGGCGAAGTACGTCCCGTACGAGGCGCCCATGAACGTCAGCTTCTTCTCGCCGAGCGCGGCCCGCAGCATGTCCAGGTCACGGGCATTGTTGACGGAGTTGTAGTACGGCAGGTCCCCGCCGGCCCGGCGGACGCAGCCGCGCGCGTACGCCCTGGCCACGGCCACCTTCCGGCGCTTGAAGGCCGCATCGGGGTGCGTACGGCTGTCGCTGGGCACCTTGGCGAACTCCTTGGGGTCCTGGCACGACAGCGGCGCCGAGCGGCCCACACCGCGCGGCGCATAGCCCACGAAGTCGTAGGCGCGGGCCAGCTTGCTCCATTTGGGGAGCCCGCCGTAGAGCGGGAACTCCATGCTGGACGCGCCGGGGCCGCCGGGGTTGAAGACCAGGGAGCCCTGCCGCTCGCCGCGCGCGGTGGCCCGGGCCCGGCTGACGGTGAGGCTGATCTTCTTGCCGTCGGGGCGCGCATAGTCGAGGGGAACGGTGAGTTTGCCGCACTCGACGGACGACGGCAGATGCTCCACCGGCGCGCAGCGGCCGAAGTCGATGCGGTGCGCAACGGGTGCGGGTGGCGCGGCGGCGGCCCCCGTGGCGCCGCCTGCCGGGGCAGTGGCGAGGGCGGTCACCATCAGCGACCCGATGGTGCCGTACAACGCAAGTGCTCTCACTGGCCGTCCCTTCGTGTGTGCATACAAAAGGGATAGTTGGGGCGCTGATTGTCGATGTAAAGCACCTGGCACCGGTGTCGGAGGCTATGCCCCGGAAGAGTGGAGCGCGGCGCGCAAGGTGGGGTCGGTGAGGACGATGGGGCCGCGGAGAGCGAACGAGGCGAGGGAGGAAGAGGTGGCGGGGGAGCCGGAAGTACGGGGCAGTTGCTGCTCGCCCGCGTCGGTGGCCCAGTCGCTGTACGGGTGGAGCTCGAAGCGGGCCACGGCCCAGGTGCCGAGGGTGAGGATCAGCGGGAGCGCGAACCAGGCCAGGAGTGGCCCGTTGTCCGTGTCCGACGGCGCCATCCAGGAGAAGGCGGCGGCGGACAGCGTCACCAGGAGCGCGGCGCCCTGTACCAGGCGGACGGCCGTGGCGATGCCCGGCCGGGCTGCGTCGGGCATCGCCAGCCCGTCCGTCACCAGCCGGTCGGCCACCTCCCGCACCGCGTCATCCCCGGCGAGGGCGTCCCGTATCGCCGGTATGCGGCACTGCCCTTCGGGGCCGATGGCGGTCAGGGTGGCGCGCTCGACGGCGTCGTTGCCGACCGGGTCGACGACGGTGGCCCAGCCGGTGTCGGCGAGCAGCAGCCGCCGCTGCTGGGCCATCAGCACCAGGACCAGGTCGGCGAGCCGGTGCGGGCCGCCGGAGAGGTAGGCCATCTCGTAGAGGGTCAGACCGGGGCGGTGGCCCGCGGCGGCCGGATCCGGGACGGTCCCGGGCGCCGGGCGCGGGGCCGGCCGGGCGGTGCGCGCGGCGGCGACCGCGGCACGGCAGAGAAGCGCACAGGACAGCACCGCAGCAGCCGAGGCGAGGAGGAAGAAGAGGAGCCACATGGCCGCGTTTCTACGGGATGAGTACAAATACCGCCACAAATTTTCTCATCATGCGGGCGGCAGCGGGGGCCGGGCCTCAGCTGCCGCCGCCGCAGCCGCCGCCCCCGCAGCCCCCGCCCCCGCACGACGAGCCGCTGCCGCAGGACGAACCGCTGCTGCCGCAGCCCGACCCGGAGCCGCCGTCGGAGGAGCCGCACCAGGAGCCGCCGTCGCTCCCCGAGCCGCCCCCGCCGTCACCGGACGAGGAGCCGCCGGATCCGCCGCCCGGTGCGGCGGCGGCCGTGGCACGCTGCGCCTCGTCGAACTGCTGCCGCAGCAGTTCGTCCGCGATCAGCGCCGTGCCGCCGACTGCCACCACCAGCGCGGCGGGCTGCCAGGCACCGCCCACGCCAACCCGTTGACGGTGGGCCGCCCGCGCGGAGCGCAGGGCTGCGGACCCCGCCTTGGTGATCCGGCGGGTGAACACCTTCTTGCACAGCGATCCCACCACGATCCCACCGATCAGCGCGGGCATCGCCGGGCCGACCGGCGGCGGGCCGTCCCCGCCGCTCCCGGCGAAGGAGAGCAGCGCCGCGAGGAAGAAGAGGACCACACAGGCCGTCATCTGGGCGCTCGCCAACCGGCGCCACCCCCGGCCGAGCTCCGGACGGCGCAGCAGACCGCGGGCCGCCAGCCGGTCACCGACCTCTTGCACCGCCGGGCTGCGCATCGCCGTGGCGCGCAGCACGGCCAGCGCACCGCCGGGCGTCCGGGCAATCGCGTCCAGTACGGCCGCCTCGACCGCGTCGTGCGCGAAGGCCTGGCGTACGGTCACCACTCCCGGACCGCTCACGGCCAGCCGGCCGTCCTCGTGCATTCCGGCGATCGCGGCGTCCACCACCCGCCCGGGGCCGCCGGCGAGGAATGCCGCCTCCCACACCTCGTGGGCCAGAGCGTCCGCCCGGCGGACGGACGGCGTCCGCAGACGCACCTGGACCGCGCCGAAGAGGAGCGCCAGCGACGAGGCGCCGATTCCCAGGAAGACCCAAGGGACGAAGGACATCGCAGTCACCTCCGGTCCAGGGCGCGCCGCAGGGCGCGCACCAGCCGGGCCAGGGGCCGGGCGGACGGCGGCTTCGAGCCCGCGCGGTCCCGCCACCAGTGCGTCAACTGCTGCCGCGCGGCCGGGTCTTCGGGGCGTCCCCGGGCCAGCAGATGCGCCGCGAAGTCCAGCGCGTCCTGGCGGTAGCCGCCGCTCATGGGCCGGTGCCGCGCATAGCCGATGAACGCGGTCCGGTAGTCCGCGCCGAGGATCTCGGGCAGTTCGGGCGCGACCTTGGCGACGACCGCGGCCCGCTTGGCGGTCAGCGCCCGGCTCTGCACCTGCAGCCGCACACCGTCGAAGCCCTCGGGGGTCGGCGTCCCGGCGACCAGCGCGGACAGCAGCGCGGTCTGCGCCAGCGCCAGCCGCTGCCGCGCCGCGTCGGTGCCCGCGCCCAAGTCGCTGTCCTTGCCGCTGCCGCTGCCGCTGCCGCTGCCGGTGCCGTCGCCCGTTCGCACGCCGGGCGTCGTTTCCGCGTCGGCCATCGTTTCCGCGCCGGGAGTCGTGCCGACGCCGGGAGTCGTGCCGACGCCGGGAGTCGCGTCGGCGTCGGGCCTCGCGTCGGCGTCGGGCCTCGCATCCGGCAGGGTGCGGGCGTCCGGTGCGGTCACCGGCATCGGGTTACGCCGCCCGGACATGTCCGGCCTCCTTCAGCACGGTGCGTATCGCATCGAGTTCACCGGCCAGCTCCCCGCCCTCGGGGAAGTCCTCGTCCCGCTCCAGCAGCACACCGGGCGGGGTGATCCGGGCACACAGCTCGGCGAGGACGTCCAGCACGGGCCGGGTCACCGGGTGGGCATGGCTGTCGTGCCACACCCCGTCCCGCTCCACACCGCCCGCGACATGGACGTACGCGAGGGCCTCGACCGGCAGTTCGTCCAGGGCGACCGCCGGGTCCTCGCCCCGGTTGATGTGGTTGGTGTGGAGGTTGGCGACATCGATGAGCAGCCGCACCCCGGTCCGCTCGACGAGTTCGGTCAGGAACTGCCCCTCGGTCAGCTCCTCGCCCGGCCAGTTGATGAGCGCGGCGATGTTCTCCAGCGCCAGCGGCACCGGCAGGGCGTCCTGGGCGATGCGCACGTTCTCGCACAGCACGTCCAGCGCGTCACGGGTGCGCGGTACGGGCAGCAGATGCCCGGCCTCCATGCGCGGGGAGGCGGTGAGCGGACCGCCGGCCCGTACGAAGGCGATGTGCTCGGTGACCAGCGGTGCGCCCAGCGCCTCGGCGCATTCGGCGAGCGCGGTCAGCCGGCCGGCGTCCGGACGGTCGGCGCCGCCGAGGCCGAGCGAGACCCCGTGCGGGACGACGGTCGTGCCGCGCTCGCGCAATTCCTGCAGGGCGTGGGGCAGATGGCCGGGGCAGATGTTCTCCGCCACCACCTCGACCCAGTCCACCCCCGGCAGCTCCGCTATCTCCGTGGCGATTTCCGGCCGCCAGCCGATTCCCGTTCCGAGGCGCTCCATGGCTCCCCCTCTCGCTCCGTGGTCTGGGTACTCATGGCCGCGGCACGACGCACCGAACCCTGCAGCGGCCGAGTTCAGAGGTTGATTTGAGCTTCCTCCGCAACGGCGCAGGGCCGGTCGTGGCCCCGGCACGGCGGTCGTCGCAGCCCACCGGGCCCCGGGCGCGAAGGACCCCGCCGGTGGCCCGATTCGGCCGGGGCGGGCCCGGTACCACCCCTCCCTCAACGGGTGCGCGGCAGCGCTCTGCGCAGCGCGGGGTGGTCGGCGACGACCGTGCAGGAGCCCGGTGCGATCTCCGTGAACCCGGCATCGCGCACCACGGGCAGACCACTGCGGGTCAACTCCTCCCAGTCCGCGCCCCGGGCCGACCGAACGGACAGCGGGAACCCGGCCGCGCGCCAGGCCGCCCGCTCCTCATCGGACAGCTCCCACCAGGCCAGCTGCGCCGCGTGTCCGGCCTGCGCCATCTCCTTGCCCGCCGACATCTCCAGCTCGGGGCTGAGCCACAGCACCGGTGCGCCCACGGCGGGTGCACCGGGCGGCTCGGGATCGTCCAGCTCCGTGCCCGAGACCTGCAGACGCGCCAGGTCCTTCGGCCAGCCGTCCAGCGGCACCGGCGGGAAGACGCGCACCTCGGCGTGGTGGCCGGTGACCGTGATACCCGGCAACGCCTCGGCCCGCCGCCACTCCGCGCCGCGCGCCCGCCGCACCACCTTCCGGATCCGGGCGTCCTGCCAGTCCCGCACCGCCGCGGCCCACTCACCGTCCCCGGCCGACCGCTCGTCCGACAGCAGCACCAGCACCGCCCGCGCTGCGGTCTCCAGCGCGTCCGTACGCGCCGGCGGCTCGGCCCGCTCCATCCGCGCGACGAGCGGCAGCACGAACTGTGGTGCCGCGTCCCGGTCGGTCTCTTCGTGGCGCACGGGGCTGCCGGAGTCGTTGCCGGGCTGTCCGGCGGTCTCTGCGCTGGTCACCCGCCCAGTCTGCCAGCCGCCACCGACAGCGCCTCCGCCCCCGCTGCCGCCGGCCCGCCGGGGTGCCCACCGGCCGACGGGCGGCGTGGCCAACGTCGCCTGCCCGGCGCCCGGTTGCCGGACGCACGGGGCTCATCGCGCCCTCGGGCAGGCACCGGCCAGCGGGTCCGGCTACCGTCGGGGACGGCGGAACGGACGGGGCCGCCGCGAGGCAGTGGAGGTGCCGGAACGCATGAGGCTGGACGGGGTAGGGCGGCGCTACGGGGTGCGGGGCCCCTGGGTGCTGCGGGACGTACAGCTCGACGTGCCCGAAGGCGCGCTGCTGCGTATCGAGGGGACCAACGGCAGTGGCAAGTCCACCCTGCTGCGGCTGCTGGCCGGGATCGACCGGCCCAGTACCGGACGTATCACCGGCCGCCCGCGCAGCGCCTACGTGCCCGAACGGTTCCCGGCCGCGCTGCCCTTCACCGCCGTCGGCTACCTCACCCACCTCGGCCGCATCCACGGTCTGCGCGGCCCCGAACCGGCCCGCCGCGCCACCGAGTGGCTCGCACGCTTCGGGGCGGCCGGGCATGCACGTACCCGGCTGGCCGAGCTGTCCAAGGGGACGAGCCAGAAGGTCGCGGTCGCCCAGGCGTTGCTCGCCGACCCCGAACTCCTGGTCCTGGACGAGGCCTGGACCGGCCTGGACCAGGGCGCGCGGGAGGTGCTCGACCGTGCGGTGGCCGAGCGGGTCGCGGACGGCGGCACCGTCGTCTTCGTCGACCATGACCCGCAGCGGCTGGCGGGCGCGGCCGACGCCCGCTACCAGGTCACGGACGGGCGGCTGCTGGCCCACGAGGAGCGCGGCCCGGCGGCGGATGCGGGGTCCGTGCCCGGCCCCAGAGTGATCATCGAGGCCGAGGGCGCACCGGGAGCGGCGCTGCCCGGCGGGCCGCAGCGTACGCCCGCCGGAGCGCCACGGCTGCCCGGCGGGCCGGAGATCGTTCCGCGACCGGACGGTGCGACCCGGCTGACGGTCCCCGCCGTCCACTCCGACGCCTTGCTGCGCGCCCTGCTCACCGCGCATCCGCCCTGGCACATCCGCTCGGTCATTGCCGCCGGGCCACGGCCGGGTGACGTGCCAGGCGCCGGCGCCGGTGCCGAGACCGGTTCCGGAAGCGACAGCGGCAGCGACACTGAAG